>CANRFK010000155.1 GCA_947629875.1 uncultured Clostridia bacterium | reverse complement strand
TCTTTCAGTTCTTCGTCGTCCCTGACTTCCTTGTCGTATTTGAGCCCCGTCTTATCGCCGCTCGAAAGCAACGTATTATTGACGGTTCCGTCGCCGTTTTGAGGATAGCCCGTGATGACGCTCACGGTTTTCTCGACATTCCCGCCCGTGGCGCCTTCGATCTCAAAATTGCCGCGCGCGTCGCCAAGGAGCACGACGTGTGCCTTGTATTCATCCGCATGGCTGGGAACGCCCGTGAAGTGCTCCGCGGGTCTTGCAAACGCCATGTCGATCTTTTGCCACTTGTTCGTGGGCTCGAACCAATAGCCCCAATCAGTGCCGAGTTCGGGCAAAATCTTCGCGTTCACGCTGTTGCGGAAGGTGACCGTGGGCAGTTGCACCTCGCGGTTGAAGGTGACGTCGTCGAGACCGTAGACGGAAACTTGCGCCTTTGTGATCTCGAACTTGACGGTTACATGCTCGCTGCCATCGGTGTAATGGAAGAGACCCGTATTTTCACCGTCTGCGGGCGCCGTTTCCTTCGCCGCGGGATAGACTTTCGTCCAATTTGCATGTACATCGTCCCACACGAAGTTGCCGTTTGACAGCGTGACTTCGATGGTATAGAGCCCGGCGTTTTTATATTCGTTATGCTCTGTCTTGAAATAATCGCTTGTATATGTATATGTAAGGCTGTAATCGCCCTCCGACGGAATGACGTTCCCCGCGAACACCACGCCGACTTGGTGAGAGGCGCGGTCATAGGAGAAGGTCAATGTGTTGCCGTCCGGTTTGAGCGTCACCTTCGACGGCGTAACAATAAATTCCTCATACAGCGCGTCGGCATAGTTGCCGGTGCCCGAAATGAGCACGCGGTATGTGCCCGCATTGATGATGGAGCCATCGTCCAGTTTCTGCCAGTTGCCGTCCGGCTGTTTCTGCCAGAAGGTGAGGTTCATATCTTTGCCCGAGACAAGCGAACCCGTGGTTTCGCTTGCTTGATATGTGACCGTGGGAGACACCTTGCGCGACGTGCCGGAGTATTCCCAATCGTCGACGTCGTCAACGGTAATTCCAACGGAACTCGTGTTCTCGCCCCACTCTTCGTCCGTGCGGGTGTCGCCGGTGGCCGTACTGGCGCCGCCAAGCGACTTGGCGGTGATCATAAAGGTCAGATCGATACTGCCCGTATAGTTGTTGAGGCCGCGGATCGTGATCTTCGCTTCGCCGACCATTCTGTTGTTGGAATACAAAACGGAATATTCCGTGTCATCCTTCAACGTCAGAACATGATCCTCGCCGTTGAGTTTGTAGGAGATCGTGGCAAGAGGCGTCCATTCGCCCATATTGTATTGGAAGACGCCGTCTTTGGTCGCGGTAAGGTTCGTGTTCCCGCCTTCGCGCTCTACGCCCTCGATGAACGTCAGGGTCGTGTTGCCGTCGTCGAGTCCGAGCGCCGCCTCCTTGATCGTATAGGTGAAGCTGTAATTATCTCTGCTGCCGGTGGAGAAGAGATAGTTCTTGTCGCTCAAAGTGACCGTCACTTGGTATGTGCCGGCGTTGACGAATTCTTCGGTGGTTACAGGACGATAGTTGCTCGACCAACCTGTGTATTGGTAAGTGATATTATAGCCGCTCTCCTCGGGCAGAACGCTCTCGTTGGCGGTGTTCGAGAGGATGATATGGTCGCCATCCGTGCCATGCACCTTTTGGTGCGGCTGTCCGTCATAAGTATAGGATTCGGTGCCCGTCTCTATGGTCAAAAGCGCGGGCGTAATGGTGAAAGTAAGCGACTTTTCCGCGCCCGTCTCATCTCTGATCGCCAAGTTCTTTTGCCCTTGTTCCGTGAGCTTGAACGTGACGGTGTATTGACCCGCGTTGAGCGGCTTCCCGCTCGTGCCCAATTTGGCGTTAGTGGAGCTGACGATATCATACGACAACGTATAGTCGCCCTCGGTGCCCTCTGTGACGGGTGCGGAAGAGGCGACGGGCACATCGGGCACCTGTTCGGCGCCGTTGTACATCACGCTTGCGAGCGTCCCCACGGTGATCGTCACCTTGGTGATCTCATACCGCAACTGCCAATTGCCCGCGTCGTAATCGTTCGCGGCGGAGCCGTACAGCCCGAGCGTAATAACGTACACCCCGACGTCCTTGATGTGCACATCGGACGCCGTTTGCGCATCGTTTCCGTCAACGGCGATCAGCCACTCGTAGCCGTCCACGGCGCTCTGGGCGGGAGATACAGACTTGGGATTGTTGCTTCCGTAAGCAATTGCAACAATGGTGCCCAGCACGGTCTCGTTGCCCGTGTACTCACGGGTAAACTTGTTGTCGGGGGCAGTGATCAGCACATTTCCCGACAGCGAAGCGGGCTTGATCTCAATTTGCAGTTTTCCGTCCGCTTTTTCCGCACTTGTGATTGTATCCGCCTTGCTCGTATCGGCGCCTACCGTATAGACGCCCTCATTCGCCACAAAGCGGTAGTTGTTCGTGGTGTTGGCGTTCGTGTCGTTTTTCAGCGTCACCGTAAAGCTGTAACTGCCCGCGTGGAGAAGTTCATACACGTCGCCCGGGTATGCCGTTTCGGAAGTGTACGCCTCATTCACCGGGTTGAAGCCTGTGAGCGCGATGTCGTAATCGCTCGAGGTGAGGCCTGCGATAGAGCCATGGCCGTTGCTTGCGAGCGTGACGATATCCGCCACGGAAAACGCGACGTTCTGGAAATAGCGGTCGGCGCCGTCCACCTCGACCTTGATCTCCGCGGGCTTGATGGCAAGCACCGTGCCGTCGGTTGGTGTAGAATCGTGACCTTCAATTTTACTGTCACCTGCCCACTTGGCCTTCCAAAGGATGGTTATGCCCGTTTCGCTCGTGCTATCCTCCGTGCTGCCGCCGTTTGTGAGGAAGACATAGTTGTCGTCCTTGACAAAGACATAGTTATCGGTAGCGGTTTGCCCCTGCAGGGAGACCATCATCACATAGTATCCCGCATTCACGGCATCGACGGTGCCAAGATCGGACGACGTGCCGGCTACACGGTAAGTTACACGATAGCCGTATGCCCTTGTAGCGCCGAGATCGTCGTAATAATTTTGAATGACATGCACTCCGCCCTTGTTGTTGACAATTTGGAAGTATGTATCAAACAGTGTTTCAGCCTTATCCTTGCCGTCGTAGTACACAGTCAACGCGGGGTCGGTATCTTTGAGCGCGAGCTTCATTTGAGCTTTGTTGATGACAAAGTCGATCTCTGCGCGGATATTGGTCTGATTTTTCCAAGTATTTTCTTTTTGGAACTGAATATCTTCCGCGTTTCCCGCTTCTGGCTTATATTCGTCCTTCGTTTCCTTAATTATGAAGTTGCGCACGCCGTCGCCCTGCAACGTAAAGCTGTACGTGTAGGTACCCGCATTGATAAGCGTACTATACACACCGCCGTTCAGGCTGAACTGACGTGATGACCAGCTATTTCCGGAAGGGCCTGTACCCTGCGCACCCCAAATCGCCAAGGCGTCATGGCTACCGTGTGTTTCCACTATATCAACCGTAACCAAGCCCGGCTCGCGCTGGCCGCCGCCGTTTTTGAAGTTTTGGGCGAAGTCCGTACCGTCGTAGTACACATTGCGGTCGACATCGGTCGTCAGCGACAACTCTGCAGGCAAAACCTCGAAGAACACCCGAAGCATGCTTGCGGAGTTTTCCGCCCAAGCAAAGTTGTCTGCATTGTCGCCCGTCAAGGTCATTTCAAAATAGTAATTTCCGCCCGCAAACCAATAATCTTCAGAATTTCCGGCGGTAAGCTTCTGACCTGCGGGAAGCTCCTCTGTTGAATAATCCCCTGCGGTTGCGCCGAGAGGGTTCGTACCCGCCGAATAAATGGTGGGTATTGCGCCGCCGCCGAGTAATTCCTGCTTTTTCTCCGGCGTCCAATACTCTGCGGGCATCTCATTAACGCCCGCCGGAACAACAATTTCCGCGTGCGTTGTAAGATATGTACTTAATAATGCACTGTTGTTGTTAATTTGAGTACCGAAATATATATCGCCAAACGCGGGCGAAGTAAGTTGCAGTTTATTTATGGTAACGTGTGCGGCGAGATAGCCGTCGTCGGTCTTTCCGCCGTCCGGGGCACGGTTGTTGATAAGCGTGATATTGTAGTCGTCATTCAGATGGCTATCCACTGCGCTTGTCAATTGCACATAAATTTTATATGTCCCCGCTTTGACGTCGGTAAGACTAAAATGCGGGACATAGGTGCCGAAAGCGGCGTCCGCGTTGTCGGCAAAGACGAACCCGCCGCTTGCGGGCTGCGTCTCCGAGGGCACAACCTTGATGCTCTCATACCCCTGCTCTCCGTAATACGTCCAGGAATACGTATTGACGCCGCCATCCACCGTAGCGGACAGGGTTTGCTCTTCCCCGCCGATCTTCGACAAATCCCGCACAAGTTCGATATTGAGCGCAAGCTCGCGCGCGGTGACCGTGTACGTACCCGTCTTGGCCCCGCCCGTGATGATGTAGTCCTCGATGCCCTTTGCGGCGTCCGTCTTAACGGCGACCGTATAGGTGATCTCCTCGCCGACGTGCGGCGCGGGCTCGGACGTATCGCCCCCGCTCAACGTTATGGTGAAGGCGTCCGCATTCGTCTGGGTGCCGGGCAAACTTACGGTGATAAATGATGCGCCGTTATTGTCCGTTCCGTACAGGTAATCCTCAATGGACGTAAATTTCCCCTGATACTCGCCCTTGTAATCGCCGTAGATATGCGAGCCGTACGGCTCCGACACATTGGGTCTCACCGTCGGGCTTATCTCACGTTTATCGACGGTGAAGTCCGAAATATCGTAGCTGCCGCCCGTGTCAAGGGCGTACAGCCCGTTGCAGAAACTTTCAAAGTCGGTGCTTGCGCTTGCTTCTTCCCAAGCGGCTTTTTGATCGCCTTGCAGCACTCTCCAAGTGCCGGCGTGCGTTTCGTTGTTGAAATTGGCGTTGAATGCGACCCCCAATTGGCCTGCCGCAACTTTAACGACCTGCTCCGCGCGCCAAACGCCGTCGGAACCCTTTCGGAACATGGTGAAAGTACCCGCGGCGACCGTATCGGTGGGCCGATGGAATTCTCTATCGGGATTTTCGCCATAATCCCAATCATAGCCTTCGACTGTGTTGAGTTTCAGTCGGAAGACGGAATATACGGTAATTTGGTCGTTTTCGTCGAGGTCTTCGAGGGCGACTTTGAAATCTTCGCCGATCGCGGTATAATCGTCCGCCGCGGGTTCCCCGATCCACACCTGGCCGCCGACCGAGCGGTTGGTCGTCCAGCCGATAAATTCCGCCGCCTGATGGTTGAAATCGGGGATGGGAAGCGTCAACTTGCTGATGATGCCGTCGCCGTCGCTGGCCGTGACCTCGGAAGCGGCTGAAAATCCTTCGCCGGTTTTCTCGGTGTAGACGCGGTTCTTGCTCTTCAATAAAGCCCTGCCGGTGTCGTCCTCGCTCATATTCTGGGGCAAAACGCCGCCGATGGTTTCGCTGAGCGCGTGTTGGAATTTGACGGAGGCATAGATATCGATATGGACGCTGAAATATGTATTGAACTGAGCAGTGTAATCTGTATACTTGTTCAACTCGTTTTCTTCGCAAGCTTCCTTTAACTTTGTATCTATATAATCTATCTTGAAGACGTAGTCGCCCGTCGGCGTAACGCTGTCCAAAAATACAAAATAGAAGTCTTTCGCCTTGTCTTCATCTTTACCTGAATCAACCCAAGTATTGCTGCCCAACGTCGTATCTTGGGGGAGCTTTATGAACTTTTCCTCGTCAATGTTGCCGTTTTGCATTACGACGGAATTGATAATATTCTGTTGCGTCATCATACGGACGCCGAATCGGATATCCGCCACATACCCCGAAACCGTGCCCAACACGGGGTCTATCTGCTCCTTGGGCGTGGCGAATACGGGGTTGTCGGTCGGCATGTCGTAGGCGTGGTTGCCCTTGTCCGTTGCATGCGAAACCGCCGGCAGGTAATCTTTCCTGGCGGTTCCTGTCAGATCTTCCGCGCCGATCTCATAGATGTAGGGCGTGTAGTCGTCCATATAGTGGACGTTCGGCGACGCGCCGCCCACCGCTTTTTTAATGCCCGCCGAGCCCGCAGACGAAGAGGAGTTCTTCCCCGAAAACTGCAAATATTTGCCGTCGTCACGGGAAAACGTCTTGTCGGACTCTCTTGTGCGGTACTGCATATAGTAGATATTCTCCAGGTTGGGCGCCACAGCATTTGCAAACGCCGAGACATGGATATACTTCAGATATGCCGGCATGACCAATGAATCATTGGAAATGTGAATGGTACCACTGCTTTGGAACGTACGCAGACCGATATATTGGAGATTGTACGGCAAATGCAGCGCCGTATACATGGTAACGTAAGAGAACGCCCAGTCGTCGATCTTGGTGAGCGTGGACGGCAAATCGAGGTTTACTTGACCTTGCGTGTCACTGCTCCCGATCCTGCCGGTGCACACCATGTACCCGATTTCCCGCACGCCTTCGGGGAAAATCAGTTTGCTATAGGTTACAGAATTTGACCTACCATCACTTCCAATTTGATTCAAAGTACGCACGTCATTGTTGCCGTTCGGGTTGCCGACTTTGACGACTTTATATGTTTTCCTGTCATAAGTTACTTCTGACGGGATCGTGAGTGTCCCGCTGGTAGGAATATTTAACGTACGTACGATCTGGACTTCGTCGCTCGGATTGCCGGACGCGTCGGACAAGACAATACAGCGCCAAGTGCCGGTGACGCTGGCAGTACAGCTGATCGTGGCGGGCTCGCTTGATGTCCCCCAATATATATTGCAATTTGTATTTGCGAGTGCGCCGAAGGGAAACGTCTTTTCATCCCAGATGCTCTCCTCTTCGGGGCGTTCCTTCAGGTTGCCGATTTGGCGCGGCGTGCCCGAGGTCAGATTTTTGAAGTTGATGCTTGTGAGGCTGGCGTTCCCCACGAAAGCGGCTTGCGAAATAAGAAAGTCGTCTGCGGTGCCCTCTGCCCATATATTGACGGTCGTTTCTGCTGTTGACTTGAAAGCCCAAAATCCAATCGTTGTGCAGCTTGACGGTATATTGATTGTGTTAGCTGCATCCTCGCTTGTCGTGCCGACTCTTGTCAAACTCGAGCAGCTCCAAAACGCCATTGTGCCGATTTTTTCGATACTGTCCGGCAATTCTGAAACTCGGGTTATACCACTGGCGCTTTTGAAACAGGATGAGGGCAGTTCTTTCAAAACGCCTTCCCAACCCGCATCAAAAGTGATTGTTGTAGAACTTGTTACCTTGGCAAATGTTCCCGGTGCAAGCCCTACAAATTGATCGACGCCGTCCGCGTTAATCGGCACTGTTATGTCCCCGCCTGCGCCCGACACTAGCGGACCCAAGATTTTTGTTTGGGTATTATAATAGAATGTCCCATTGTCTCGTGTATTGGAGCCGTGCCAGAATATCTGACTTCTCTCAAACCCCCAAGGATAATCTTCATAAGCGCCCGTATCGCCTTTTACATAGACTTTTTTGTCCGCAGTCGCTGTGCCGCTATCAAACTTCATCCCGTCAAACGGATCCTCGACCATTTTGGTCGCGGATGCGGGTATGACAAAATACTTCGTTCCACCGATAGTCTGCGTTTTACAAGTCGTTTCATTGAAGCACGTGTCGCCGATTTCGACCAGACCTTTGCCCTCGGGATAGTACTGCGTGATTCCATCGCCCAAAGGATAATCGGGCAGAACGACGTCTTTCATCGACGAGTCGAACATGAAGCATTTCGACCCGAAGTTTTTGAGATAGGGCAAGAGCGACATATCTTTAACAGCCGCCCCTGTCGCCGTGTCGAAGCTGCCCACCCATTTCAGCAAGGTGCAGTTGAAAAATGTGCCGTCGCCCTGCTCCGCAAGGGAACCGGGCAGCGTGATGGTTTCAATATCGCTCGCGGCAAACACGTTGTGCCCGAACTCGCGGACCGCGGTACCGATCGCTTGGCACTCCTTGGGCATGCGGCTGTACGCCAAACCGCGCTCTGTCCTTGATTCGCCGTTTAATTCGTCGGTGCCGTATGCCAAAGTACCGCCGCCCTGTGCGTCGGTAATGCGGTTGAAGGTAATATGCTTGATGCTGTTTGCGCCGCCGAAAACGCCGTCCGCAATGCCGATGATGGGGTAGCCGTTGAACTGCGCGGGAATGACGGCAGGTTTTTCTTCCGTGCCGAATTCCCCATCGCCCTCGTGGTATTCGAACCCCGTGATGTAATAGCCGGTCACGCCGTTCACGGTGGTAAGATCGCCGTAATACAGATATCTCGAAAGCGGATGTTGGACAGGTGCGGCGGACGCATTGCTCTTGCGCAGGGAGAGCAGCGCCCCGCCCATCGTTGCAAAAAAGATAATGGATAAGATGATAAGTAAGCACTTTTGCAGTTTACTCAACGATGAAAGTTTCTTCATTTTTTACCTCCATTCTGTTGGCATCCCGGGGCGATGGTTATGATGATTTCCGTTATTTCTAAAATTTTTATATGCGATTGGTTGAATTGGTGCCCTTTACGCGTCGGGGCTGCCCCCCGCAGGCGATCGCCGTCTCCGCGGCCGTTTCCGCAGACACGCGCGCGGGCGCAGAGAATATAGAAAGAACCCCCCCTATCAGGCAGAGGAGCAGGCTCTTCGGAAGCGTCGCGGTCAGCGGATGTTTTCTTCCTTGATATTTGGTTTGTACGCGGTCATCCCCGCATGAGAACAGACCGACCATGTTCGACTATATCCCCCCTTGCGCGGCGGCTTCCTTTTGCCGTGTGCGCAAATGCAACTTTCACTGCTTCGGCTGAAAACGCCTTTGCCAAAGCAGTCGGATTTCCTACCTGCGAAACAAACCGCTCTGACTATTTCCTTCCGATATCCCCTACGCCGCCGGCTACTTTCTTCCGTTTCCGATATCCCTACGCCGTCGGGTACTTTCTTCCTTCCGATATCCCCTACGCCGTCGGGTACTTTCTTCCGTTTCCGATATCCCTACGCCGTCGGGTACTTTCTTCCTTCCGATATCCCCTACGCCGCCGGATATTTTTTCCTTCCGATATCCCTACGCCGCCGGATATTTTTTCCTTCCGATATCCCTACGCCGCCGGGTACTTTCTTCCTTCCGTTATCTCTTGCGCCGTCGGGTACTTTCTTCCTTCCGTTATCTCTTGCGCCGTCGGGTACTATCCCGCTTTTACTTACACACCGATCGAATTAGTGCACTTATCGAACTAATGCTATATAAATCTTTAACATTTTAGCACTGTCCCCCCCCCGTGTCAAATGTTTTGATGTATTTTTTGTGAAGATTTCTTCATTTTTTTTATTTTTTTTCAATTTTTCCCCTTCATTCGCCTTTTTTCTCTCCCCCGTTTTATCAACACGCCCCGTTTCTCCCCCCAAAATGCAGAGATGCCCCCGCATTTCCGCCCCCACAGCGCCCCTCCTTCTGCCCCATTTCTTCCCGCAAAATGCAGAGCTGTCCTCGCATTTCCGCCCCCGTTTTCACTTCCGCCCGTTTTTTGCCCACCTCTCCTTGGCTCACCCTTTCCCCTCACACCGTCCCGCCTCCCCTCTCCTTGGCTCCGCATTTCCGCCCCCGTTTTCACTTCCGCCCGTTTTTGCCCTCTTCTCCTCGGCTCACCCTTTCGCAAAGGGGGAGCTCCGCCGTAGGCGGTGAGGGGGATTGCACATCTCCCCCCTTTTTTGCCCGTTTTACCCCGTTTCTCGCCCCGTTTTCAATTTCCGCCCCCCCGCAGCGCCCCTCCTTCGGCTCCCGTTTCTCCCTGCAAAATTGCAGAGCTGTCCTCGCTTTTCCTCGCATTTCCGCCCCTTTCCTCCCCTTTCCTCGGCTCCCTCTCTATCCTCATACCGAGCCCACCGCTGCCCGAGCGCGATGCGCTCGGGCAGCGGTGGGCGAGTGTATCTTCCCCAAAACGCAGTCCGCCCCTTTTCGCCCCTCATTTGCAATCTATGCCCTTTTCTTGCCCCATCCCCCATTTTTATCGCCCCCCTGTAACTTCTTTGCATACGTCTTGCCCGCAACAGCGCCGCCCGTCGCGGCAGAGCATCTTGAACATAAATGTTGTGGCCCCTTCTGTTTATGCCGAATACATAGCGAATGCGACCGCAAAAACGCACCCCGTTTGATTTTTTCGGAACCCTCGGGCGATCTTTGCGAAAAAATCACAAAAAACCGCAATCAAAAACCCCGCCGAAGCGGGGTTTTCTCACAACGTATTGCGTTTTTTGAAATTTTACGCCTTGTTCGCGGAGCCCAACACGTCGATGATCTTGTGCTTGACCATCTCCTTCATGTTCGCCCTTGCGTCGCCGAGATACTGCCTCGGGTCGAAGTGCGAAGGGTTCTCCGCAAGGTGCTTGCGGATGGCCGCGGTGAACGCAACGCGCAGGTCGCTATCGATATTGATCTTGCAGACGGCGAGCTTTGCGGCCTTGCGAAGCTCGCTCTCGGGAATGCCGATGGCGTTGGGCATGGAGCCGCCGAACTCGTTGACGACGGCAACCTGCTCCTGCGGCACGCTCGAAGCCCCGTGCAGCACGATGGGGAAACCGGGCAATCTTCTGCCGATCTCCTCCAAAATGTCGATGCGGAGCTTGGGATCCTGCCCGGGTTTGAATTTATACGCCCCGTGGGAGGTCCCGATGGCGATGGCGAGGGAATCGATGCCCGTGCGCGCCGTAAATTCCTGCACCTCGTCGGGCGAGGTAAACATGGCGTCGTGCGCCGCAACGTGCACGTCGTCCTCGATGCCCGCAAGTTTGCCGAGCTCGGCCTCCACCACCACGCCGTGCGCGTGCGCGTATTCCACAACTTTCTTGGTGATGGCAATGTTCTCCTCCCACGGTTTGGAGGAAGCGTCGATCATGACGGAAGTAAATCCGACGTCGATGCAGTCCTTGCAGATCTCAAAATCCGCGCCGTGGTCGAGGTGCATGGCGATGGGAATATCCGTCGTCTCGACGGCGGCCTGCACGAGGTGGCGCAGATACACGGGGTTGGCGTACTTTCTCGCGCCTGCGGAGACCTGCAAAATAACGGGAGAGCGGCACTCGCTCGCGGCTTCCACGATGGCCTGGATCATCTCCATATTGTTGACGTTGAAGGCGCCCACGGCATACCCGCCCTTGTACGCCTTTTCAAACATTTCCTTGGTTGTGACTAACGGCATATTTGTTCCTCCGAATGGTTTTTCTCAATTATAATGCTTTCCCTTTCAAATTGCAAGGGGATTGCGAAAAATTCGGCAAAAATAAAATGCGGCGCGCAGCCGCCCTTTACTTGTTTTTGTTGGAATTGATGAGCCGCAACAGGTCGTACACGGTTTCCAGCCCCAACGCATCCATCTTGTTGAGTTCCCTGATGATCTTGTCGTACTGCACGGGATAGGCAAACCCATCCTCGAAAAACTCACCGACGGAGATATGAAAATAGTCGCAGAAATTCAGCAGTCCCTCGATGGAGGGCAGATTGCGCCCGTTCTCGATCTGGTTGATATATTCCGTGCTCTGGCCGAGTTCACGGCTCAATTTTCGCCCCGAGATGCCGTGCGCGAGGCGAATTTTTGCGTAGCGGTCGCCGATGAATTTTTTATCCATAATACAATTTTACAGTATGTACAAAAAATATCTAAATATTTTTACCACTTGCCCCTTGACATAAATAGTTAAAATATGTATAATGTCAAATATCAATATATTAAATATTTTGGGAGGGGAAAAATGCAAGGTTTCTATGGCATGCGGCTTGTGAGCCGCCGCTACGGCGCGGGGACGTTGAAGGAGTGGAACGGCAAGACCGTCACCGTAAAATTTGCGGAAAAGACGGTTCGCTGTTGGTTTCCCAAGGCATTTGAGTGCGGGGAGCTGACGGCGACCAACGAGCAGGACGCGCTCCGCATCCGCGCGGCGATCGACGGCTGGGTGACGTCTTTGATGGAACGGTTGGATTGTGTACTTTCCGATCCGGGAACCACCGAAGCGCAAATCAATGAGATCGTCGAAAAATTATACTCGAAACTGCGCGGCTGTTACGCGAAAGAGAAGCTTGCCGAACAAATCTCCGACTATCGCAACAAACGCCTGCGGCAAGAAGAAGAACTGCGCCGTCAAGAAGAGGAAGCACGCCGTCAAGAGGCAGAAAGAAGGTATCAAGAAGCAGAGCACCTTCGGCAACAGGAACGGCGCTATCTCGCGCAAGGCAACAAAAAGGCGGCCTTAAAGTTATATGCCAAGCGACACGCCAATCTTGTCTGTTGGGTTTCCGTTGTAATATGCGGCCTGCTTGCCTTCATTCTTTTCCTTGCGCCGCTTGCCCCCCTTTCTCCCGCGACTGCCGCTACGTTGGGGATGAAAATTACCGGATACGATATACTCAAAGCAATAAAAGAGAGTGAAAAAGGCTTCACCATTCCCGTCATATTTATTCTTATCATCGGCGGGCTTTCACTCCTCACGGCAGTGGCCGGAACCGCATTTCGTGAGTTGCGCCAACGGTCTTTCTGTAACATATCCGCATTCGCACTCTCTTTGTGCGCTTTTGCCGTTGGCGTGGGACAGGCGGCATGGCTCGGCACCTTGAAATTATCGGCGGGAACTTTTTCCGTTCTTTCCATCGTGTTCGGCATTCTCTTTATACTCTTTGCGGTCTGTGAATTGCTCGTGCGGCTTCTGCTCATCGGGAAACTCGACCTGCGCAGTTGCTTCCCCCACATCTTGAACTTGCAAGTTAAACCCGCCCGCAAACACGTCCGCTACGATTATGACGTTGATACGCTGATTTTTCGGTAATTTGCTTTCTCCATGGCGAAAGGCAAAAGCGCCGCCGCCCGCTTTGCGGCACCCCATGGTCAAATTTTGCCCAATGTTTTCGTGCAAAGTGTACGGAAAAGGAAAATTTCGGAAAAATCGTTGACGACGATTTGAAAGCGTGGTATAATAAGAGCCGAAAAAAGGCGCTGTGCGCCAAAATAAATTCGGAGGAAAATTCCAATGGCAAACGTCAGAGTTGCAATCAACGGCTTCGGCCGCATCGGCCGTCTCGCTTTCCGTCAGATGTTCGGGGCGAAGGGCTACGAGATCGTCGCGATCAACGACCTTACGAGCCCCACCATGCTCGCACACCTTTTGAAGTACGACAGCGCGCAGGGCAGATACGCCTATGCCGACACCGTCTCCGCGAACGAAGAGGAGAGCACCATCACCGTCAAGGGCACGACCATCAAGATCTACGCGATCAAGGACGCGAAGGACCTTCCGTGGAAGGAACTCGATGTGGACGTCGTTCTCGAATGCACGGGCTTCTACACCAAGAAAGAAAAGGCGCAGGCGCACATCGATGCGGGCGCGAAGAAAGTCGTCATCTCCGCTCCTGCGGGCAACGACCTTCCCACCATCGTGTACGGCGTCAACGAAAAGACCTTGAAACCCACGGATACCATCATCTCCGCGGCTTCCTGCACGACCAACTGCCTCGCTCCCATGGCGAACACCCTCAACAAGGCGTATCCCATCGTCTCGGGCATCATGACCACCGTCCACGCCTACACGGGCGACCAGATGGTGCTCGACGGCCCTCACCGCAAGGGCGATTTGAGAAGAGCCCGCGCGGCGGCTGTCAACATCGTTCCCAATTCGACGGGCGCGGCGAAGGCCATCGGCCTCGTCATCCCCGCTCTGAACGGCAAGCTCATCGGCTCCGCCCAGCGCGTTCCCGTGCCCACCGGCTCCACGACCATCCTCGTCGCCGTCGTCAAGGGCAAGGACGTCACCAAGGAGAGCATCAACGCGGCGATGAAGGCGGCGGCTTCCAAGTCGTTCGGCTACACCGAGGAGCAGATCGTCTCGTCCGACGTCATCGGCATCACCTACGGGTCGCTGTTCGATGCAACGCAGACCATGGTCACCAAGATCGACGACGATACCTATCAGGTGCAGGTCGTTTCGTGGTACGACAACGAGAACAGCTACACCTCGCAGATGGTTCGCACCATCAAGTACTTCGCGGAACTGTAATTACAACAACCAAAGAAGGCCTTCGGCTCCCCGAAGGCTTTTTTTGTTGGAAAACCCCACCCCATCCCATCATTTTGCCTCGCTTCTCGCTTCCCCCTCTTGGGGGAAGTACCCGCGTAGCGGGGGATAGGGGTATCCCTCATGCCGAGGTGTCCGCCCGTCCGCTTTTGCGGGCGGGCGGCTACCGAGCGTATCTTGTCCCCCCCATCCCCGCCTTCTCCTTTGAGGAGAAGGTGTCACGGCTTCTGCCGTGACGGATGAGGTGATAAAATCGCC
>CANRFK010000154.1 GCA_947629875.1 uncultured Clostridia bacterium | reverse complement strand
ACTTCGCCCTTATAGATCCAGCACTTGACGCCGATCATGCCGAACGTCGTGTGCGCTTCCGCAAAGCCGTATTCGATATCGGCGCGGAGCGTCTGGAGGGGAATGGAGCCCTCATGGTAGTGCTCGCACCCCGCGATCTCACGCCCGTCGAGGCGGCCGGAGACCTGCATCTTGACGCCCTTCA
Source organism: uncultured Clostridia bacterium (assembly GCA_947629875.1). Taxonomy (GTDB): domain Bacteria; phylum Bacillota; class Clostridia; order Christensenellales; family Borkfalkiaceae; genus Gallimonas. The sequence goes on along the minus strand of CANRFK010000154.1, from coordinate 2,986 downwards.
CGCCCGCGCGCATCGTGCGCCCGATGGCCTGCTTGATGGCTCTTCTGAACGCGATACGCTTTTCGAGCTGTGCCGCGACGCTCTCGGCGACGAGTTGCGCGTCCGCGTCGGGCTTTCTCACTTCGTTGACGTTGACGATCACCTGCTTGCCCTTGGTGAGCTTTGCAAGATCCTTCTTGATGACCTCGATCTCCGCGCCCGCCTTGCCGATGAGCACACCGGGGCGGCCCGTGTAGATGGTGACGGTGATCCTGCCCGCCGCGCGCTCGATGAGGATCTTCGAGACAGCAGCCGCATAGTATTTCTTTTTGAGGAAGGTACGGATGTCGTTGTCCTCTTTGAGATAGGCGGCGAACTCCTTCTTATCGGCGTACCACTGCGTATCCCAACCTTTAATAACACCTACTCTCAACCCGTGGGGATTTACTTTCTGACCCATGTTAAATTTCTCCCTCCGCTTTCTTCACGTCAAGAATCACCGTGATGTGGCTCGTTCTCTTCAAAATCGCATGTCCCCTGCCCTTGGAGACGGGTTGCATGCGTTTGAGGCTGGTGCCGCCGTTTGCGAAGCACTCGGCGACGAAGAGGTCGCCCCTGTCCATGCCCTTGTTGTGCTCGGCGTTTGCGACTGCGCTCATGAGCACCTTCTTGGTGGGCGCCGCGCCGCCGTTCGTGAGATTGTCGAGGATGGCCTGCGCCTCCGCGACGGACTTGCCCCTGATGAGATCGAGCACCGTGCGCACCTTATAGGGGGAAACCCGGATGTATTTTGCCACCGCGTAGGGGCGCTTCTCGCGCCGCTCCTCTACCCGCTCGGCCTTTGCTTTCATATTCCTTGCCATTTCGTCTCCTCCTTACTTGCCGGGCGTCGTCGTCTTCGCCGTGTGCCCGCGGAACGTTCTCGTGGGGGCGAATTCGCCGAGCTTGCAGCCCACCATATCTTCGGTGATATAGACGGGCACGTGCTTTCTGCCGTCGTACACGGCGATGGTGTGGCCGACCATCTGGGGGAAGATCGTCGAAGCTCTCGACCAAGTCTTCAAAACTTTCTTTTCGTTGGCCTCGTTCATCGCCTCGATCCGTTGCAGGAGCTTGGCTTCTACGTAGGGCCCTTTCTTTACACTTCTCGACATTGTTTACTCCCTCCCTCAGTTGATTCTCTTCAAGATGAATTTGCTCGTCGGGTTCTTCTTCTTTCTCGTCTTGTAGCCGAGCGCGGGCTTGCCCCAAGGGGTCTCGGGCCCTGCGTGGCCGACGGGAGATTTGCCTTCGCCGCCGCCGTGCGGGTGGTCGTTGGGGTTCATGACAGAGCCGCGGACGGTGGGACGGATGCCGAGGTGGCGCGTCTTGCCCGCCTTGCCCACGCGGATGATCTCATGCTCCACGTTGCCGACCTGCCCGATCGTCGCTTTGCAGCCGATGGGGATGAGCCGCATCTCGCCCGAGGGCATCCTGATGGTCGCGTACGCGCCCTCTTTCGCCATGATCTGTGCCGAGATGCCCGCGGCGCGCGCGATCTGACCGCCCCTGCCGGGTTTCATTTCGAGGTTGTGCACGATGGTACCGACGGGGATATCCGCAAGGGCGAGCGCGTTGCCCACCTTGATATCCGAACCGGCGCCGCTCTGCACCTTGTCGCCGACGTTGAGGCCGACGGGCGCGAGGATATAGCGCTTTTCGCCGTCTGCGTACACGAGGAGGGCGATGTTCGCGCTGCGGTTGGGATCGTATTGGATGCTCTTCACCGTCGCGGGGATGCCGTCCTTGTTCCTCTTGTAGTCGATGATGCGGTACTTTCTCTTATTGCCGCCGCCGATGTGGCGCACGGTGATGCGTCCCGCGCTGTTTCTGCCGCCCGACTTTCTCTGATCTTCGAGAAGGGCCCGCTCGGGCTTCGCCTTGGAGATCTCGCCGTAGGCGGGGACCGTCATGAGACGGCGCGCGGCGGACGTGGGTTTATATCTCTTGATAGCCATTTTTCTCTCCTCCGGTTACGACAACGAGTTGAACGCCTCGATTGCCTTGCTGTTTTCGTGGAGCGTCACGATCGCTTTCTTGGTCGTGGGGGTGTACCCCTCGTTTCTGCCCATTCTCTTGAGTTTCCCGGGGCAGGTGACCGTGTTCACGCTCTTCACGCTCACATTGAACATCTTTTCGACGGCGATCTTGATCTCCGTCTTGTTCGCCCGTTTATCCACGATGAACGCATAGCGTTTCTCGGCGATCCCGTCGTATCCCTTTTCGGTGAGGACGGGGCGGATGATAATGTCTTCGTACATCAGCAGTATGCCTCCTCGAGTTTTTTCGCACTGCCCTTGGTGAGCACCACGACGGCGTTGGAGACGAGCTCGTAGGTGTTGACCTCGCCCACGTCGACGGTGGAGAGCTTTTCGATGTTGCGGGCCGCCAGAATGACGTCCTTATCGGGCTCGTCCATGACGATGACGGTGCGCTTGTCGAGCTTCAATGCCTTCTTGAACGCCGCCATCTCCTTGGTCTTGGGCGCGGACACTTTGAGCTCGTCCACGACGAGCAGTTCGCCGTCCGCCACCTTCTTGGAGAGCGCCGAGACGAACGCGCCGCGCTTTGCCGCCGTATTCATCTTCTTTGTGAAGTCGCGGGGCTTGGGTGCGAACACCACGCCGCCCTTGATCCACTGCGGCGCGCGGATGGACCCCTGGCGCGCACGGCCCGTGCCCTTCTGGCGGTAGGGCTTCACGCCGCCGCCGCGCACTTCGGTGCGGGTGAGCGTCGATTTCGTCCCCTGCCTCTGGTTGGCGAGATAGGTGACGACGGCCTGGTGGATGAGCGGCTCGTTGTAGTCGGCGCCGAACACTTTATCGGAGAGGTCGAGGCTACCCACCTCTTCCCCTTTCATATTATACACTTTCACGTTTGCCATGTCTTTGCTCCTTATTTCTGCTTGACGCTCGTTTTCACCGTCACGACGCTCCCCTTGGGACCGGGGATCGCGCCCTTCAGGAGG
>CANRFK010000153.1 GCA_947629875.1 uncultured Clostridia bacterium | reverse complement strand
ATGAGGGGCATGACGCCGCTTCCCGTGATCTTCATGGGAATGACGGAGGACTGCCCGCCGTACATCTTGGTGCCGCGTACCTGCTTCGCGTAGTTCACGGGGATCTTCCTCTCTGCGAGATCGACATAGGTGATCGCAAAGAAGATGATGATGGCAAGCAGGATGAAGAGCCCGACTTCGAGGAGGGTCTTGCCGACGCCGTTTTCGTTGATGTTGATGAATTTGCCGAGGATGGTCTGACCCGCCGTGGAGAGGATACCGATGAAGATGATCATCGAGATGCCGTTGCCCACGCCGTAGTCGGTGATGCGCTCGCCGATCCACATGACGAGCATGGCGCCCGCCGTGTAGAGGACGGTCATGTAGATGCCCGCGATCCAGACGGAATCGAGGAAGTACCCCGTCTCGATGCCGTCCGTGAGGTTGTTCGCAAACAGCACGATGACGCCGATGGACTGCACGATCGCCAGAATGATGGTGATGATACGCGTGATCATCGTAATCTTCTTCTGCCCCTCTTCGCCCTGCTTGGAAAGGCGTTCCAAAGCGGGGATGCCGACGGTCAGAAGCTGCACGATAATGGATGCGTTGATGTACGGCCCGATGCCGAGTGCAAACAGCGTTGCGTTTGCGAGCGCGCCGCCCGTGATGCCGCTCATGAGGGCGAGGAACTGGTTCCCGTTCGTCCCCGTGATGGCCTCTTCAAATGCACCCCTGTTTACGCCCGGAATGGGGATATAGCACCCGATACGGAACACCAGAAGAAGCGCGAGCGTGATCAGGATCTTCTTCCGGATGTCCTTATTGCGAAAGGCGTTTTTCAATGTTTCGATCATGGTTCACTCCTTTCTGCACCGAGCCACAAAGTTACTCGATGACTTCCGCCGTGCCGCCCGCCTTTTCGATGGCTTCCTTGGCGGTGGCGGAGAATTTCGCCGCCTTCACGGTGAGCTTTACGTTGAGTTCGCCGCCGCCCAACACTTTGAGCCCGGCGTTGTTTTTGACTTCCTTCGCAAGCCTGTTCTCGAGGATGAAGCCGTAGTCCACCACGGTGCCCTCGGGAAGTTCGTTGAGCGTTTTGAGATTGACGATGACGTAATCCTTGCCCCACTTGTTGTGGAAGCCGCGCTTGGGGACTCTGCGGGCGAGGGGCATCTGGCCGCCCTCGAACCCGGGACGGACGCCGCCGCCCGAACGCGCCCACTGACCCTTATGGCCCTTGCCGCTCGTCTTGCCGAGCCCGGAGCCGATGCCGCGGCCCAAACGCTTTGCGGGCGTTCTCGCTCCCTCTGCGGGAGAAATGGTATCTACTCTCATTGCTTTCTCCTTTATACGGTCTCCACCTTGATGAGGTGGGCGACCTTCTTGATCTGGCCCTGCAACGCGGGGCTGTCCTCAAAGGTCTTTTCCGAATTGATCTTTTTGAGACCGAGCGCGGCGACCGTCGCCTTGACCGACTTCACCTCGCCGTTCGTGCTCTTTACGAGCGTAACTTTGATCTGTGCCATGCTGTTCTCCTTACCCTACGATCTCTTCGACGGTCTTGCCGCGGAGCGCCGCGATCTCCTCCGCCGTCTTGAGCTCCGCGAGACCCGCGATCGTCGCCTTGATGCAGTTGACGGGGTTCTGCGTACCGTGGGATTTGGTTCTGATGTTCTTGATGCCCGCGGCCTCCATGACGGCACGGACGGGACCGCCCGCGATGACGCCGGTACCTTGTGCGGCGGGGAGCATCAGGACTGCGCCCTTGCCGAACTTGCCGAGCACTTCGTGGGGAATGGTCGTATCGACGACGGCGACCTTGATCATGTTCTTCTTCGCCGCCTGCGTCGCCTTCTCGATGGCCTCGGGGACTTCCTTGCTCTTGCCTTGGCCGTAGCCTACCCTGCCGTTGCCGTCACCGACGACGACGAGCGCCGCAAAGCGCATGTTCTTGCCGCCCTTGACCGTCTTGGATACGCGGTTGATGCCGATGGTCTTCTTGATGAGGCCGTCGTCCTGTTCCTGCCTTCTTTGAGGTCTTTGTTCTCTTGCCATAACCGCTTCTCCTTAAAAATTCAGTCCGGCTTCCCGTGCGCCGTCCGCGAGCGCCTGTACGCGCCCCGTGTAGTGATAACCGCCGCGGTCGAACACGACCGTCTCGACGCCCTTTTCCTTGGCTCTCTCGCCCGCGATCTTGCCGACGATCTTGGCGGCGTCCGTCTTGGTCTTGCCCGCGATCTCCTCCTTCACGCTCTTCTCGAGGGTGGAAGCGGAGGCGATGGTCACGCCGTTCACATCGTCGATGAACTGGACGTAGATGTTCTTGGTGCTCCTGTAAACGGAGAGGCGGGGGCATTCGGGCGTACCCGATACCGTCTTGCGTACCCGCGCGTGACGGCGCTGCCTTACCTCGTTCTTATCGATTTTCGTTATCATTTCTCCCCTCCCTTACTTCTTGCCTTTGCCGGAGGTCTTGCCTTCCTTGTGCTCGACATGCTCGCCCTTGTAGCGGATGCCGTAGCCGTGGTAGGGCTCGGGCTTGCGGATGGAACGAAGATCCGCCGCGACCTGCCCCACCTGCACCTTGTCGATGCCCGAGACGGTGATCTCCGTCTGCGTGGGGCACTCGATCTTGATGCCCTCGGGCTGGATGAACTCGACGGGGTGCGAGAAGCCGACATTGAGAACGAGCTTGTTGCCGTTCATCGCCGCCTTCCAGCCGACACCCTTCACTTCGAGCCCTCTCGTGAAGCCCTCGGAGACGCCCTTCACCATGTCGGCGATGAGCGCGCGGTAGAGCCCGTGGAGCGCGTTGGTCTCCTTGGTCTCGTCGAGCGCGAGAACGTGCATATCGGCGCCCTCGTGCTTGATATCGATGTTGCCTTTGATCTCTCTTGTGAGCTGTCCCTTGGGGCCCTTGACGGTGACGACGCCCTCCGTAAATTCCACGGAGACGCCTGCGGGGACCGCAATGACTTTCTTACCGATTCTCGACATAGCCGCCCTCCTTAATAGACGTAGCAGAGCACTTCGCCGCCGACATTCGCGGCCTTCGCCTGCTTATCCGTCATGATGCCCTTGTTGGTGGAGACGATGGCAATGCCGTAGCCGCCCAAAACTTTGGGCATCGTCTGCGCGCCGCTGTATGTGCGGAGCCCGGGCTTGGAGACGCGCTTCAAGCCTCCGATGACCGACTTGCCTTCCGCCGTGTATTTGAGCGTGACGACGAGTTTGCCGTTGAATTCATCTTCGACGAGTTTGACGTCCTTCACATAGCCCTCGGCAAGGAGGATGTCCGCGATCGCCTTCTTCATGTTGGAATTGGGGATCTCGACCGTCTCCTTTCTGACCGCGAGCGCGTTTCTGATTCTTGTGAGCATATCTGCGATGGGATCTGTCATCTCTTGCCTCCTTACCAGCTCGACTTCTTCACGCCGGGGATCTGCCCCTTGTACGCAAGATTGCGGAAGCAGATACGGCAGACGCCGTACTTGCGGAGCACCGCGTGGGGACGCCCGCAGATGGAGCAACGGGTGTATGCTCTCGTCGAGAACTTGGGCGTTTTCTGCTGTTTGTTGATCATTGATTTCTTTGCCATATCTTCTTCCTCACTTCTTGAAGGGCATTCCGAGGCAACGGAGCAGTTCTCTCGCTTCCTCATCCGTCTTGGCGGTCGTGACGATGACGACGTCCATGCCGCGGATCTTCTCCACCTGATCGTAGGTGATCTCGGGGAAGATGAGCTGTTCTTTGAGCCCCAGCGCGTAGTTGCCTCTGCCGTCGAACGCCGTCGAGGAGACGCCGCGGAAGTCGCGGACGCGGGGAAGGGCGATGGAGACGAGCTTATCGTAGAAGTCGTACATCTTCCTGCCGCGGAGCGTCACTTTGAGGCCGATGTTCATGCCCTCGCGGAGCTTGAAGTTTGCGACCGACTTGGTGGCCTTGCGGTAGATGGGCTTCTGCCCCGTGATGAGGGCGAGTTCCTTCTCCACCGTCTGCATCGACTTCTGGTTATCCTTGATGTCGCCGAGACCCGTGTTGATGACGATCTTCTCGATCTTGGGGACCTGCATCACGGAGGTATAGCCGAATTTCTTGATGAGGTAGGGCACGACTTCGGTCTCGTACTGCACCTTCACGCGGCTCGGCTCCGTGGGAGCGGCAACTTTCTTTTCTGCTTTTTTCTCTGCCATTTTCTTTCCTCCGCCCGATTACTCCTGCGCTTCGCCCTCGGCTTCCGCCTTCTGGGTGCGCTTTCTCGTACGCTTCTTGGGCGCCTCTGCCTTGGCCTCTTCCGCGGCCGCGGCCTTCTTCGCCTTCTTCACGTACGCCTTGTCGAGCACCGCGCCGCACTTCTTGCAGACGCGGACCTTTTTGCCCTCCACGAAGGTATGCCCGACGCGGGTGGGCTTGCCGCACTTGTCGCAGACGATCTCCACATTGCTGACGTCGATGGGCGCCTCTTCGGTGATGATGCGGCTCGTATCGTTGGCCTTTCTCGCCTTCTCGTGCTTGTGGACGATATTCACGCCCTCGACGATGACCTTGCCGGCCGTGGGATCGGTCTTTAACACCTTGCCCTCTTTGCCCTTGTATTTGCCCGTAATGACGAGTACGTTATCGTTGACTTTGATCTTCATGACGGCTCCTCCTTACAGTACCTCGGGTGCGAGGGAGATGATGCGCATGTAATCCTTTTCGCGCAGTTCTCTTGCGATGGGCCCAAAGATACGGGTGCCTCTCGGCTGCTTCTGCGCGTCGATGATGACCGCCGCGTTGTCGTCGAAGCGGATGTAGGTGCCGTCTTGGCGGCGGATGCCCTTCGCGCTTCTCACGATGACCGCCTTCACGACTTCGCCCTTCTTGACGGCGCCGCCGGGGGTCGCGGTCTTGACGGACGCCACGATGACGTCGCCGATGTTGCCCGTTCTTCTGAAACTGCCGCC
>CANRFK010000152.1 GCA_947629875.1 uncultured Clostridia bacterium | reverse complement strand
AGTTTATCCATGCCGCGCTGGACGATGGCCTCCGTGCGGGTATCGATGGAGGAGGTCGCCTCGTCCAAGATCATGACGGGCGGGTCGGCGACGGCGGCGCGGGCAATGGAGAGGAGCTGCCTCTGCCCCTGCGAGAGGTTGGCGCCGTTCTGGTGCAGCATCGTGTTGTAGCCCTCGGGCAGGCGCACGATGAAGTCGTCCGCGCCCGCGAGCTTTGCCGCCGCGATGCACTCCTCGTCCGTCGCGTCTAACTTGCCGTAGCGGATGTTCTCCATCACGGTGCCCGTGAAGAGGTTGGTATCCTGCAGCACCATGCCGATGGCGCGGCGCAGTTCCCCCTTCTTGACCTTGTTGACGTTGATGCCGTCGTAGCGGATCTTGCCGTCCTGAATGTCGTAGAAGCGGGTCAAGAGGTTGGTGATCGTCGTCTTGCCGGCGCCCGTTGCGCCCACGAAGGCGACCTTCTGCCCCGGCTTGGCGTAGAGGTTGATGTCGTGCAGAACGATCTTTTCGGGATCGTAGCCGAAGTCCACGCCGAACATGCGGACGTCGCCCTCCAACCTCGTGTAGGTGACGCTCCCGTCCTCCTTGTGGGGGTGCTTCCACGCCCAGATGCCCGTGCGCTCCCCGCACTCGACGAGCTGACCGTTCTCCTCCTTGGCGTTGACGAGGGTGACGTACCCCTCGTCCTGCTCGGGCTGTTCGTCGATCAGGGCAAAGACGCGCGCCGCGCCTGCAAGCCCCATGACGACGGGGTTGACCTGGTTGGACACCTGGTTGATGTTGTTGGAGAACTGCCGCGTCATCTGCAGGAAGGCCGCGACGTTGGCGACGGTGAAAAATCCCGCCTCCGCCGAATCGAAGAGGTTGATGAGCCCGAAGTTGTGCACATTGGAGAGGATGAACACGCCGCCGAGGAGGGCGATGAGCACATACAAAACGTGCCCGATGTTGCCGAGGATGGGCATGAGCATGTTGGCGTAGGCGTTGGCCTTGGTGGACTGTTCGCACAGGTTGTTGTTCACCTTGTCGAAGTCGGCCTTGGCGGCCTCCTCGTGGCAGAACACTTTGACGACCTTCTGCCCGTTCATCATCTCCTCGACGAAGCCCTCCGTCTGCGCGACGGCACGCTGCCCCGCGAGGAAGAAGCGCCCTGCGCCGCCGCCCACGACCTTGGTCACGAAGAGGATGATGAAGATGAAGCCGAGCACGATGAGAAGCAGCCACACGCTGTACACCATCATGATGACGAACAGCGTTATGACCATCACGCCCGAGGTAAGAAGCTGCGGGAGCGACTGCGAAATGACCTGCCGCAGCGTATCGATATCGTTGGTGTAATAACTCATGATATCGCCGTGGTTGTGGGTATCGAAGTACTTGATGGGCAGCTCCTGCATGCCGTCGAACATCCTGCCGCGCATCTTCTTCAAAAAGCCCTGCGTGATGATGGCCATGAGCTGTTTATCCACCGCGCCCGAGGCGAGGGAGACGACGTACAGCCCGATGAGCGTGAGCATGCTCGTCGTGATATACGTTGCGATGTTCTTGAACACGGGCACGGCCTCGGTGCCGAGGTTGGCGACCCCGCCCCATGCGACACCCTGCTCCGTCGCCGCCTCGATGGCCTTGAAGATGCGCTCCATGAAGATGGAGGGAAGCGCCGAGATGACGGCGTTGAAGATGATGCACACGAGCGCGATCGTCATCATCTTGGGATAGGCCTTGAAGAGCGCCTTGATGGTGCGCTTGAACGTTCCCTTGGGGGCCTTCAGGTTGGCCGCGCCGCCCTTCGCGCCGTGCGCGGGACGGGGCATAGACATTCTTGCCATCAGTCGTTCCCCCCTTTGTTGTTATTTTCGTCCTCCTGCAGCTCGCCCATTTCGCCGAGCGAGGAGATGGCCTTGCCGCCCTTGTTCTGCGTGGTGTAAACTTCGGTGTAGATGTCGTTGGTGTTCAAGAGTTCCTCGTGTGTGCCGACGGCGACGACCTTGCCCGCGTCCATGATGACGATGCGGTCGGCGTCCTCCACCGAGGAGGTGCGCTGGGCGATGATGATCTTTGTCGTCGTGGGAATGTACTCGCGGAACGCCTTTCTGATGAGCGCGTCGGTGTGCGTATCGACGGCGGAAGTACTGTCGTCCAAGATCAGGATCTTGGGCTTTTTCAGAAGCGCCCGCGCGATGCAGAGGCGCTGCTTCTGCCCGCCCGAGACGTTGGTGCCGCCCTGCTCGATGTAGGTATCGTATTTCTTGGGGAAGGTTTGGATGAACTCATCCGCCTGCGCCAACTTGCAGGCCTCCTCCATCTCCTCGTCGGTGGCGTCGGGATTGCCCCACCTGAGGTTATCCTTGATGGTGCCCGAGAAGAGCACGTTCTTTTGGAGCACGACGGCGACGTTGTTGCGGAGCACTTCCAAATCGTACTCCTTCACGTCGAGGCCGCCCACCTTCACGCAGCCCTCCGTCGCGTCGTAGAGGCGGGAGATGAGGTTGATAAGCGACGTCTTTCCCACGCCTGTGCCGCCGATGATGCCGATGGTCTCGCCCGATTTAATATGCAGGTCGATATCATCGAGCACGTTCTTTTCGGCGGTCGTCGCATACTTGAAGGAGACGTCGTCAAAGTCGATGGAGCCGTCCGCAACCTCGGTCAAGGCGTTTTCGGGGCTGTGCAGAGTGGGCTCCTCTTTGAGCACTTCGTAGATACGGCGCATGCTCTCGATGGACATGGCGATCATGGCGAACGTCATGGAGAACATCATGAGCGACATCAGAATTTGCATGCCGTACACGATGAGCTGGGAGATATCCGTATATTCAAGTTTGACGCCGAGCCCCACGGACGTCTTACTGAGCACGAGGTACGAGCCCAAAAAGAGCACCGTCGAGAGGACGGAGTAGAAGAAGAACTGCATCACGGGGTTGTTCCACGCGAGGATGCGCTCCGCCTTGGTGAAGTCCTTCTGCACGTCGGTCGCGGCGCGGTCGAACTTCTGCTTCTCGAAGTCCTCGCGCACGTACGATTTCACGACGCGGATGCCCGAAATGTTCTCCTGGATGCTCTCGTTGAGGTTATCGTACTTCTTGAACACGCGACGGAAGAGCGGCATGGTCTTCCACATGATGAAGAACAAAATCGCCGCGAGCGGCGGAATAACGCCTACGAAGATCCACGCGAGGTTCCCGCCCAAAATAAAGGCCATCACGACGGAGAAGATCATCATCATGGGGCTTCTCACCGCCACGCGGATGATCATCATGAAGGACATCTGCACGTTGGTGACGTCCGTCGTCATGCGGGTGACGAGCGAGGGCGTCGAGAACTTGTCGATATTCTCGAAGGAGAAATCCTGCACTTTATAGTAGAGGTCCTTGCGCAAATTTTTGGCAAATCCCGCCGAGGCGCGCGCACAGAAGAGCCCCGAGAGCATGCCGCAGACGAGCGACGCGATGGCGATCGCAATGAGGATGCAGGCATATTGCCCGATGCCGAACATTCCCTCCGTCCCCCACAACTCAAGGAGGTGCTCTCCTTTTCGCGCTTCCTCCATATAGCGGAGGAGCCCCGCAGTAAAGAACGGAAGCAGACACTCCAAAACCACCTCGAACGTCACGAAAATGGGCGAGAGAATGGTGGAAACTTTATATTCCCGAATACATTTTGCAAGCCGCTTTATCAACCAATCACCTCCGTAAGCCAAACAACACTTTTCGGCAAAAATCTTACCTGTTTATAGCGATTGTAAGTATATTAACATTATTATAAGAGAAAGTCAAACAAACTACGCCGCAAAATATAATTTTCACAAAAATTAAAAAAATCAAAATTTTTTGTCACATACAAACCAAAAGCAAATTTTTTTGCAGTATCATTACATTGTGAAGAGAAAAAAGTGAGCTGCAGGTCGCGCCGTGAGAGAAAAAAGCCCTCTGCCGTGCGGAGCGCGGCTGCCGCAAGAGCGGCGGCAGCGCGACGCACGGCGGAGGGCTTTCAAAGGAAAAATTTTTTATTTGTGGCGGCGTTTGAGTTCGGTGCACACTTCCGAAAGCGCCACCCCTTTCTCCTCGAGAAGCACTTGCAGGTGGTACAGAAGGTCGGCGCACTCGCCGATGAACTCCTCGCGGTCGTCGTTCTTGGCGGCGATGACGACCTCCACCGCCTCCTCGCCCGTCTTCTTGGCGATCTTATCGACGCCCTTGGAGAAGAGGTAGCAGGTGTACGAGCCCTCGGCGGGGTGCTCCTTTCTGTCCTTCACCACGCGGTCGAGTTCGCCGAAGAAGGTCGCGCCCGCCTTCTCGCTTGCAATCTCCTCTTGGAAAAAACAGGAGCGGTTTCCCGTGTGGCAGGCGGCGCCCGTCTGCTCCACCTGAAGGAGCAGGCAGTCCCTGTCGCAGTCGAAGGTCGCCGCGATCACTTTTTGCACGTGCCCGCTCGTCTCGCCCTTCTTCCAGAGGCACTGCCTCGAACGGCTCCAATAGTGCGCGTAGCCCGTCTCGGCGGTGAGCTTCAAGGCCTCGGCGTTCATGTACGCCT
>CANRFK010000151.1 GCA_947629875.1 uncultured Clostridia bacterium | reverse complement strand
AAACATAGCCGAACGGCGTAACTGAAACGGTTACGTCGTTTTTCTTTTTGTCCTATCCCTATGGAGCAAATAGGAAAGAGAAAAATTTAACGCAGCGGGAGGTGGCGGAAAGGCTTCTCATTTCCGAAAAGACGGTCTCCAAATGGGAAACGGGGAACGGCTTACCCGAAGTGAGTTTGATGAAACCGCTTTGCGATCTGCTCGGGATCAGCCTGAATGAATTTTTTTCGGGCGAGAGACTTGACGAAAAACAATATTACGCAAAAGCGGAAGCAAACATTATGTCGCTTGCAGCAGAAAAGGCAAAGGCAAAAAAGGACATTGTTTTGAGCATTATCGTCGTTGCTATGACGCTCATTGCAGGCATTACCTTGATCACGATCGCAAGCCTGATCGAAATGACGGTCGCTTTAAGGATCACTTTGATCGTGATCGCGGAACTCTTGGTGGGGGGCGGGATCTGCGTTGCGATCGTACTCGACAGAGATGCGGGCGTGTTTGAATGTCCGCATTGCGGTGAGCGGTTCGTCCCGACAACAATGGCGTACGTGTTTTCCGTGCACGGGATCAATTGGAGAAGATTGAGATGCCCGAAATGCCATAAAATGGGGAACTGCAAGAAAAAATTGAGCCGAAAAGAGGAAGGATGAAAAATATCTCTGCTTGGCGGGATTTTATATGGTGGAAGATACACTCGGCGCGCCGCCCGTCCGCTTTTGCGGACGGGCGGCGCGCCTCGGTGTGAGGAGAGTTACGATTTGGGCGGTTCCTGCTTTACAAGTTCGTAGCCTTTTTTGGGTTTGCGGCGGAAGAAGTCGATCTTGTTGCCGAATTTCACAAAGACCACGAAGAGGACAATGGCGGCGACGGCGACGCAGATGACGATGATCGCCCATGCGTCGAGGCTCTCCGCCTTGACGTGCGACCAAAGTTCGTTGATGCGCTCGCTCGTATCGGCGTCGAAGTAGTTCATGACGGCGCAGCGCTCCATGACGTCCTCGGGAGGGAACTGCGCGAAAAGTTGGCGACTTGTGCGCTGTTCCTCATCGGCGTAGATGCCGACGGACTCGCCGTTGTCGTCGCCGAAGAACCACGTCAGATCGTAGAAGTCTTCGGTCTCGCCCTCGGTCTCGCCGTATTCGAGATCGTCGCGGAGAAATGCGAGCATCTCGTCCTCCTCGCCCGCAATGACCGAGGTATAGCCGATGTAATAGCTGTTGCGCTTGGCGCTCTCGGGCATGGACATGTAGTTGACAAACGCCTGCGCCGCTTTCTTCGTGCCGCGCTTCTCCACGCCCTTTGTGAGCACCCAGCCGTCGAACCACAGGTTGGAGCCCGCCTCGGGGACGAAATATTCGAGTGCGAGGCCATCGTCCTCCGCCTCGTTGAGGGCATAGACGGCATCGCCGCTCCACGCGTAGTTGAGCCAAATTTTGCCGCTCACCATGTCCGCTTTGCCCGTATCCGTCTCGAAGCCGTAGATATTCTTCTTCATGGCAAGGAGCGTTTTGCCGACGGCGTCGGTGTACTCCTCCGCCGTGCGGTTGAAGATGTCGGTGAGCGTCGTATTATATCCGTCGTTCTCCCTGTCAAGGGCGAGGAGCTCGTCCTCGTAGGTGAGCCCGAGAGCGGCAAAGTAGGTGTCGCGCACATTGTCCTTCGCCGTGATTTTGTTGGTGTATTTGTCGCTTACAAAGGTCTGCCAGCCGAGCTCTTCGAGATCGGCGCGGTCGACGCGCGCGGGGTTGTACACAAAGCCCGTTGTGCCCCACATATAGCCTGCGGCGTATTCGCTCCAGCTGTGCGTCTCCTGCTGTTCGTCCCGCGTGACGGTGACCGTGCCGTTTTCAAAGACGTTTTTAATGTAGCCGGAGACGTTGCGCACATAGTAGTTGTTGGGGTCGGCTTCATCGAAGAAACTTGCGTCGTAGGGGACGATGCGATCCTCGGCGGCGAGCTTCATGATCATGTAGTCGGAGGGGCAGAGAAGGTCGTACTCGTTGCCGAGCACAATTTCGTTGTACATGTCCTCGTTGGTGCCGAACGTCGCGTAGTCCACGCGCACGCTCTCATGGTACGTCTCCTCGTACCACGCCTCGAAGTCTTCGAGAATGGGGGGCGCGTCATGATTATCCTCGATATCGTATTGATAGGAGTCCTCGCCGCCTTCGTCGATATACTCCGCCCAGCTGTACACTTTGAGGATGACGTCCGCACGCTTGCCGCCGCACCCGCCGAGAAGGGCGAGCGTGGGGAGCAACATGACGGTTGCCGCAAGGATACCGAAGATGCGCTTTTTCATTGTTTCGCCTCCTTTTTCCGCATGGCGGGCAGGTTGGAGAGCACAACAAACAGCACGATGACGAGGAAAATGATGGTGGTCAGCGCCCAGAAGGAGGAGAGCGTCTCCGCCGTGTGGGCGTTGCCGCGCATGGTGGCGTTGAACACGTAGGTGGAGATGGTCTCGAACCCGTTGGGGCGGGTGTAGACGGTGACGATGTA
>CANRFK010000150.1 GCA_947629875.1 uncultured Clostridia bacterium | reverse complement strand
CGGCCCATTAGCTCAGATGGTAGAGCACTTGACTTTTAATCAAGGTGTCCCGGGTTCGATTCCCGGATGGACCACCATTTTATGCACCTTTAGCTCAGCTGGTAGAGCAACTGACTCTTAATCAGTGGGCCCAGGGTTCGAGTCCCTGAAGGTGCACCAAAATACCGACCCCCAACATGGGGGTCGGTATTTTGGTGCACCGAAAGGGACGTAGTCCCTGCCCCGCGCGCACTATTCGTCTACTAAGCGCGGCACGAGCCCGCAGGGCGAAGTAAGGTGTAGACCCGAATTGTCGGTATTTTGGTGCACAGTGGCGGGGATCTGCCGATAGGCAAGTCCCTGCCCGACGCGAAGCGGCGCACGAGCGGGCACAGCCCGCGAAGTAAGGTGTAGACCCGAACCGTCTCTTCTTTGGTGCACCGAAAGGGACGTAGTCCCTCGCCCGTTTATGGGCGGCGTAAGGATAAATTCCGCACGATTTCTGTCAACTGGAAACATTTTTTGCGTGCTTTGAAAATTCGCTGTACATTTGTGTAATTTTGCGTCGGAATGTGATATAATAGGCGTGAGAAAGTGGGGGAGGCATCGTGATGAAAACTTTGTTTGTGACCGATCTCGACGGAACGTTGCTCACCGGGCAGGAGAAGGTATCCGTTTATAGCTTGGAACGGATCAACCGTCTCATCGCCGCGGGACTTCTCTTTACCTATGCCACGGCGCGCTCGGCGGAGAGCGCATACCGCTCGACGGAGGGGCTTGCGCTCAACCTGCCCGCCATTCTCTACAACGGGGGGCTCATTTACAATTTCACCACGCATGAGACCCTCCGCTACACCGTGTTCGAGGAGGAATGGAAGTGGTACGTCTATTCCGTCCTCAAAGAGTACGGCATCCATCCGCTCGTGTTCGGCGCGCTCCGCAAGGATAGGGAGCGCGTCGCCTACATGCAGAACGATCTCTCCTTCGGCCTTCAACGCTATCTCGTCCGCCGTGCGGGGGATAAACGTCTTTGGGCGGCGTGTTCGGAGGAAGATCTCCTCGCGGGGTACGTGTTCTACTTCAAGTGCATCGGCCCGCGCGAGCAGTTGGAGCGCGCGTGGAACATCCTGAAATACGATTCCCGCATCATCTGCATCTTCCATCAGGAGACCTATCAAAACGATTTTTGGCTGGAAATTTCCCCCCGCGCGGCGACCAAGGCCAATGCCGTCACCTTTTTGAGATCGTATTTCGCGTGCGACAGGGTGGTGTGCTTCGGCGATACCTCCAACGATTCGGATATGTTCGACGTCTGCGACGAGAAGTACGCCGTGATGAACGCCGACGAATGGCTCAAAGCAAAGGCGACGGGCGTCATCGGCTACTGCGAGGAGGACGGCGTCGCCAAGTGGCTCGAATACAACGCCCGCCCGTAAGTTTTTCCGCCGTCAAATCAGATAGATCCCGCGGAACCCCAAGAAGAAACAGTAAAAATTCAGCACGGCCATGAGGGGCATCAAGATCATGAGGGCGAAGTTGCCGAGGCGGAATTTGAGCGCGAACATCGAACAATAGACGGCGACTGCCCCGCCGAAGAGGGCGGCGAGAAAGAGCTTGCCGTCGGCAAAGGCAGACTTCTTCCCGTCCTCGTAGTCGTCGTACTGCGATTTGACGAGGCGGAAGGCGTAAAAGTTGACCGCTAAAATATAGACGGAGAAGAGAACGTACAGGATGATCACGGACGCAGTATGTGCGTTCGCAGAAAAAATCGGCAAACAAGGGGAGAAAATCATGGAGAAGAAGCGTGCATATATCAGTGTGTACGATAAGACGGGGCTTGCGGAGTTCTGCCGCTATCTCGTGGAGTACGGCTACGAGCTCGTCGCCTCCGAACTTTCCTACGGCGCGCTCACCGAGGCGGGCATTCCCGCGCGGGAGGAGGGGCGGTTTGCGGCGTTTTCCGAGGCCGCGGCGGGGGAAAAGGCCTCGCTTTTCGTCGTCAACCTCTATCCCTTCAAGGAGGACATGGAGAAGGGGCTCTCCTTCGAGGAGGCGGCGCCCCACATCGATGCGGACGGCGTGGCGCTTCTCACTGCGGCGGCGAAGAACTTCATGAACACCGTCGCCGTGTGCGATCCCGCCGATTACGACAGGCTCCTCTGCGATCTCGCGGCGGGCGCCATTCCCGAGGACGAGCGCAAGTACTTCATGTACAAGGCATTCGGCTATGCGGCTTCATACAACGCCCTCGTCTCGCAGTACCTTTCGCGGCAGGTGAAGAGCTCGTACCCCGAAACGCTCACCGTTACTTATGAAAAATCGCAGGAGATGCGCTACGGCGAAAACCCGCACCAGCGGGCGGCCGTGTACCGCGAGCCGCTCCTCAAAGAGGGCTCGCTCGCCCGTGCGAAACAGCTCGCGGGTCCCGCGCTCACCTACAACAGCGTGGGGGACGCCAATGCCGCCTTGGAGCTCGTGAAGGAGTTTGAGGAGCCCGCCGTCGTCTCCTGCAAGCACCGCACCGTCTCC
>CANRFK010000149.1 GCA_947629875.1 uncultured Clostridia bacterium | reverse complement strand
GATCGTGTACTTGGTGGGGTTTTCCATATTATTTTTCCTCCCATTTGGTGATGATGGTATCGTACGTCGCCCCGGGTCTTATCATGGGCAGCACGTTTTCGTCCTCCGAGATGCGGCAGTCCACGAGGACGGGCGCGGGAATGGAGAACGCCTTTTTGAGAACGGGCACGATGTCCTTCTCCTTGGAAATGCGTAGCCCCGTCGCCCCGAAACTTTCGGCAAATTTCACATAGTCCGTCTTTTTTTCCACCCCCGTCTGTGAAAAACGGTGGCCGTAGAAGAGTTTCTGCCACTGCCGCACCATGCCGAGCGCGCGGTTGTTCATGAGGAGAATGGTGAGGGGTAGCCCCCGCGTGACGGCGGTGGAGAGCTCGTTTAAGTTCATGTTGAAGGAGCCGTCGCCCGTCACGAGCACAATGTGCTTTCCCGTGGCACACGCCGCGCCGATGGCGGCGCCCATGCCGAAGCCCATCGTGCCGAGGCCTCCGCTCGTCAAAAACATGCGGGGCTTTTCGAAGGGATAAATTTGCGCCGTCCACATCTGGTGCTGGCCGACGTCGGTCGCCACCACGCTGTCCTCGGGTGCGAGGCGGGCGGCCTCCGCGATGATCTTGTGCCCGAGTTCGTAGTGTTTGCGCCGCTTTTTCTCCTGCGCACGCGAGCGCACCATCATGCCCGTGAACGGCCGCGCCTCCACGGGGGAAAGCATGGGCAGGAGGGTCTTCAACGCCTCCTTCACGTCGCCGAGCACGGAGTGCTGCACGAACACGTTCTTATCGATTTCCGCGTCGTCGATGTCGATTTGAATGACGGTCTTTTTGGCGGCGAAGGTGTCGCGGTCGAGGGCGACGCGGTCGGAAAATCGCGTTCCCACGGCGAGAATACAGTCGCATTTCAGCACCGCCTTTGCGGCGCTCTCCGAGCCGTGCATGCCCACCATGCCCATGAAGAGGGGATGGGAAGCGGGGAACGCGCCCAGCCCCATGAGGGTGCTTGCAACGGGCGCGCAGAGCGCCTCAGTGAGGCGCAAAAGTTCGTCCTCCGCGCCCGAGGCAATGGCGCCGCCGCCCACCATAATGAGGGGACGTTTCGCGGTTTTCAGGGCTTCGGCTGCGCCCGTAAGCGCCTCCCGCGGCACGGGTTTGTGTGCGGGAAGGGTGGGCGTCTGCGGCTCGTAGTCGCACTCCGCCACCTGCACGTTCTTCAAAATATCCACGAGCACGGGGCCCTTTCTGCCCGTATTGGCGATCTGAAAGGCGGCGCGCACGGTGGGAGCGAGTTCCTCCACCGATTTCACGATGAAATTGTGCTTGGTGATGGGCATCGTGATGCCCGTAATGTCGATCTCTTGGAAGGAATCGCGCCCCAAGAACTTTGCGCCCACGTTGCCCGTGATGGCGACGACGGGCACGGAATCCATAAACGCCGTCGCAATGCCCGTCACGAGGTTTGTGGCCCCGGGGCCGCTCGTCGCAATGACGACGCCCGTCCTTCCCGAAGCGCGTGCGTAGCCGTCGGCGGCGTGTGCCGCGCCCTGTTCATGCGCCGTCACGATGTGGTCGATGCTCCCGTCGCGGTAGAGGGCGTCGTAAATATCGAGCACGGCGCCGCCGGGATACCCGAACACAGTCGTTACGCCCTGCTCTTTGAGACATTCGATGAGGATCTCCGCTCCGCTTTTCTTCATGCGCGCGCCTCCTTATATACGAGTGTTTTATAATTGTATAGGATTTTCCCCGATATGTCAAGCCGTTGGGGGTGTTTTCGCATAAATATACAAAAAAGGGGAACGCGGCGCTCCCCCTTCCCTTAAAAGCGTTTGAGCCTGCGCCGCACCGCAGAAATGCCCCGCATGGCGGCCTCGTGCGAGGAGCCGCCCACCGAGTTCCTGCCCTCGGCAGAGGAGCGCGTCGTCACGGCGGCGAGCACGTCCTCTTCAAACGCCGCATGCACGGCGCGGAACTCTTCAAGCGTCAGATCCGTCAATGTTTTGCCGTTTTCGATGCAATAGCGCACGAGTTTGCCCGTTGCGGCGTGTGCGTCGCGGAAGGGGACGCCCTTCTTTGCGAGGTAGTCGGCAACGTCGGTCGCCGTGGAAAATCCCCCGCCCGCCGCTTCAAACATCGTGTTCGGGTTGAGTGTAATTTTCTTCATGAGCGCGGTATAGATGCCGAGGCATTGGAAGAGGGTCGTCTCGGCGTCGAAGAACGCCTCCTTGTCCTCCTGCAAGTCCTTGTTATAGGCGAGGGGAAGCCCCTTGATGACGGTGAGAATGCCCACGAGATGCCCGTACACCCGCCCCGTCTTGCCGCGCACGAGCTCGGGCAGGTCGGGGTTCTTCTTTTGCGGCATGATGGAGGAGCCCGTCGAATACTCGTCGGGGATGTTCCAATAGCCAAACTCGTCGGAGGTGTAGAGGATGGTGTCCTCGCACAGCCGCGAGAGGTGCGCAAGGGCGAGCGAGGCGCAGAAAATGTACTCCGCCACGAAGTCCCGGTCGGAGACGGCGTCGAGGGAATTTTGCGAAATTTCGTCAAAACCGAGCAAACGCTGTGTGATCTCGCGGTCGATGG
>CANRFK010000148.1 GCA_947629875.1 uncultured Clostridia bacterium | reverse complement strand
ATGACAGGACTTGAACCTGCATGGTCTCCCACAGGAACCTGAAACCTGCGCGTCTGCCAGTTTCGCCACATCCGCATGCGCCCCGATTTTTACTCGGCGGGGAAGCCGAGGCGGAGGTCAAACCCGCTTGTCAAATTCCGTCTTGACGACCTTATCGCCCGAGGTACCGTCGAGAAGCCAAACCTTTCCGCCGCCCAAAACACATTTGACGGGCTCGCCGTCCGCGATTTCGAGCGCGGCGCCGTTCTCCAAACCCCAAGCGCGATATTTATTATAGCGCACGATCTCGTCAAAGTCAAGCATTCTTTCGTTGTAATGCGGAGAAATTTTCCCCTTCACCCAGCCGAGCCCCGGAAACATCGCGTATTGCCCTTCGACGACGGAATCCGAATACATCTCCTCGAACCAGCAAATCGCGCCCGCAGACAGGCCGCAGATAAACTTTCCGCCCTCGAACGCCGCGCGGATATACTCCAAAAGTCCGCTTTCACGCCAATGTTTGAGCATGAATACGGTATCCCCGCCGCCGACATACAAAAAATCGGCGCGGGCGAATTTCTCCCCCATCTTCACGGGGTCGATCTCTCTCCCGACGGTGAGCGCCACGTCGGTCTTGATATCGAAAACGCCTGTGTACACCTTGTGGAAGGTGTTGTAGTACGGCATGCAGTCGTGGCTCGCCGTGGGAATAAACAGCCCGCACGCGCGCCTCTCTCCCGCGATCTTTTTCGCCTCCGCCGCGATATATTCGTCGATTTTCAGCGTCTCGCGGTTTTTGAGTTCGCCGCCGCCGATGAGAAGCAGCCGCGTCACTTTTTCTCCTCTTCGGGCTTTTGCTCTTTTTCCTCGTCTGCCATGGAGATGCCCGCAGTTCTGTCGACGGGAACGGAGAAAATGACGCCGCCCGCCTCCGTCTTTGCGCCGACGCTTGCAGAGAGCGCCTCCATAATGGGTTCGGTGTTCTCCTTCTTGGTGAGGACGAGCAAGATCTCCTGCTCCTGCACGAGGGTGATGCCGATGAACTGTTCGGCCTTGTCGTTCTTCATCGACTGCGCGCGGATAATGGTGCCGCCCGCCGCGCCCGCGGAGCGCGCCGCGTCCAAGGCTTGATCCACATAATTTGCCGCCACCGCGACGACGACAAGGTCATATTTCCGATCGCTGCTCTTCATGATCTTCCCCCAATCTGTTTGTTTGTTGGTCGCAGATCCCGTGATGCCGTCTGCGACGATTTTGGAAATGCCCGTAAGCGGAATGGTGAACGAGATGCCGCGCCCCGCGAGATACAGCGAGAGTTCGCGGCGAAGATTGTGCATGATGCGCTCCTCGTCCGTCTCGGGGATGAGGGAGAGCACGATGGTCTTCTCCGTCTCGCCGATGCCGAGATAGTCGAGAAGTTGCGAGCGCGCCGTTCCCATGCCGTTGAACGAGTACGAGAGCGCGACGGAACAATCGTCCATCACCTCTTTGAGTTTGAGCTCGTCCCTGCGGTTAACGATGCCGAGGAGCAATTTTGTCCTCGCGGGCGCGGGTGCGGGTGCCTTTGCCTGTTTCTGCGCGGGAGCGACGACGCTCATGAGTTTGGATGCGACGTTCTTTGCCGCATTCACAACGGAATTTCCCCTCTTCTCCTCCATCAGTCCACCTCGTAATGCAGGAATTTTTCCTCAACCGCAAGGAACCGCCGCTTGATCTTGCTCTTCTTGTGCTTGTAGAGAATGCCGAGGATCTGAATGGAGATGAGCGGCGTGAGCGCGACGAACGCCACACAGCCGAACGCATCGGTCATGACGAACGCTGTGGAGCCGCCGTGCAGGGCGCAGCACGCGCCGATGGCGAGCGGCAGGACGAACGAGGAGACCATGGCGCCGCTTGCAACGCCGCCCGAGTCGAACGCGATGCCCGTGAAGAGTTCGGGCGTGAAGAAGGTGAGAACGAGCGCGATGACGTACCCCGGCACGAGAATGTAGAAGATGTTGATGCCCGTGAGAATGCGCATCATGGCGAGCCCCAGCGAGATGCACACGCCCGCGCACAGCCCCCGCTTCATGCTCTTTGCAGAGATGGCGCCCGCGGACATGCGCTCCACCTGCTTGTTGAGGACGTGCACGGCGGGCTCGGCGGCGACGACGAAGTAGCCGATGAGCATGCCGACGGGTATGAGCAGCCACCCGCCCAAAATTCCCGCAAGCGATTTTCCGATCGCCCTGCCGATGGGCATGAAGCCCGTATTGGCGCCCGTGAGAAAGAGAATGAGCCCGACCGCCGTGTACAGAAAGCCGATGATGATCTTCACGAGTTGGCGCCGGTGGAAGGAGCGCGTGATGAGCTGGAAGAGGACAAAGAACACGACGATGGGCGCAATGGCGATGCCGACTTCCTGCGCGTAGTCCAAAAACCCGTGCGCGTATTGAATGAGCACATCGCGGGTGTCCGCAACGGCGGGCGCGGCGGCGAGTTCGTAGTCTAAATCGTTCACCTTGAAGATGATGCCGAGGACGAGCACCGCGATGATGGGTCCCACGCTCGACAAGGCGACGAGGCCGAAGGAATCGTCCCTGCCCCCTTTGCCCGCGCGGAGGCTTGCGACGCCGACGCCGAGCGACATGATGAAGGGCACCGTCATCGGCCCCGTCGTCACACCGCCCGAATCGAACCC
>CANRFK010000147.1 GCA_947629875.1 uncultured Clostridia bacterium | reverse complement strand
CCCCGCGCCGTGTGCGACTATCTCTCCTCCATGACGGATAAGTACGCCATCGGCGTGTTCAAGGAGCTGTTCGTCCCGCGGGAGGGCGGCGTATGAGGGGAAACGATTTCTCCGATTTCATCCGCGTCCTCAAAGAGAAGAACGACATTGTGGACGTCATCGGCTCCTACGTAAAGCTCGAGCGGAAGGGGTATAACTATTGGGCGTGCTGTCCCTTTCACCACGAAAAGACGCCCTCCTTTTCCGTGAACGCCGCCGACAAGTACTACCACTGCTTCGGGTGCGGCGTCTCGGGCGACGTCATCGGGTTCGTGAAGGAGTACGAGAACGTCGACTTCATGCAGGCGGTGCAGATCCTCGCCGCCCGCGTGGGGCTCGAAGTGCCCGCCTTCGACGATAAGTCCGCCGAGGAGAACGCCGCCAAAAAGAAGAAGCGGGACAGGCTCTCCGCCCTCATGAAGGACGCGGCGCGCTTCTACCTCGGCAACCTGCATTCGGGCAGGGCAGAGCCGCACGTGGAGTACCTCACAAAGCGGGGCGTCTCGCCCACGACGGTGAGAAAGTTCGGGCTGGGCGCATCGCTCGACTACTACTCTCTCCCCGCGCACCTTCTCGCCGCGGGCTACACCGAGGAGGAGTGCGTGGAGAGCGGCGCGTGCGTCAGGACGGAGGAGGACAGGCTCATCGACGCCGAGGGCGAGCGGCTCATCATTCCCATCATCAACCACTTCGACGAAGTCGTCGCGTTCGGGGGACGCATCTTGAAACCCACCGACCGCGCGAAGTATAAGAACACCCGCGAGACGCTGCTCTTTAACAAGAGCCAGAACCTCTTCAACATCAACCTTGTGAAGAAGGAAAAACGGGCGGGCGGGATTCCCTCCCTCATCATGGTGGAGGGCTACATGGACGCCATTTCCCTCTATCAGGCGGGCTTCCATAACGTCGTCGCCAGCATGGGGACGTCGCTCACCAAGGAGCAGGCGCGGCTGTGCAGGCGGTATTCCGAGAACGTGTTCATCAGCTACGACGGCGACTTCGCGGGGCAGAAGGCCAACCTGCGCGGTCTGGATATTTTGAAGCAGGAGGGCATCAAGGTGCGCGTCGTGCCCATGCCAGAGGGGCTCGACCCCGACGACGTGGTGAAAAAGACGGGCGCGGAGGGGTACCAAAAGTGCCTCGACGCCGCGATGCCCCTCATCGACTTCCGCATCCTCTCCGTGCAGAGGAAGTACGACCTCAAAAAGACGGACGAGGTGCGCGAATTCGTGCGGGAGGCGCTTGCCATCGTGCGCGAGGCGGAGACCGCCACCGAGCGCGAGGAACTAGTCAAGCGCATTGCAGGCGTCTCGGGCGTCAGCCTTTCCGCCCTCCAACGCGACCTTGAAAGCGCTCCGCCGCCCGAAAAGCGTTCGGAACCCGCCCCCGCCCCCACAGAGGACGGCGCGGACAGGGAGAAGAAGGCGGCGCGGTTCGTGCTCGCGGCCTGCCTTCTCAAAAAGCCGTATGCGGCGGGTTGCGACCTTGCAAATTTCCGCTTTGCGGACGGGACGCACCGCGCCCTTGCGGAGTACATCACCGAGGCGAGAAAGAGTGGCACGCTCCGCCCGAGCGGCATCTTCGACGTCATTCCGGGCGAGGATAGGGAGCTCTCGGAGGTGCTCGACCTCGACTTCGGGGAAAACCTCGACGGCGCGCAGGCGGAGCGGTACTTTGCGGACTGCGTGGTAACTTTGCGCAGGGCGGCGCTGACAGAAGAGATCGAGGAGGCGCGCGCCGAGTACGACCGCGCAGAGGACACAGAGACAAAGCGGGAGATCCTTTCCCGCATCGCACAATATACAAAACAGTTGAAGAACGCTTCGGCGGGAGGAAATGTATGAACAATATCAACGATCAGAAGCTCAACGAGATCATCGAAAATTTATCGGCGCAGTACAAGATGAAGGGCAGTGTCTCCACCAATGCCCTGTGCGACGCGCTCGAAAAGTACGACCTCACCCCCGCGCAGATCGAACTCATCTACAAGACGTTGCCCGATATCGGCATCCTCATCGTGGATGAGGACGAGCGCGACAAGGAGCTCTTCGAGCAGGCGCTCTCGGATATCGGGCTCGACGATCCCGTGAAGATGTATTTGAAGGACATCGGCCGCGTGCCCCTCCTCTCGGGCGACGAGGAGATCGAACTCGCCCGCAAGATGCAGGAGGGGGACGAGGAGGCAAAAAGGCGGCTCTCGGAGAGCAATCTGCGCCTCGTCGTCTCCATTGCAAAGCGGTATGTGGGGCGCGGCATGCTCTTTTTGGATCTCATTCAGGAGGGCAACTTGGGGCTCATGAAGGCGGTGGAGAAGTTCGACTATCAGAAGGGGTTCAAGTTCTCCACCTACGCGACGTGGTGGATCCGCCAGTCCATTACCCGCGCCATCGCCGACCAAGCCCGCACCATCCGCATTCCCGTGCACATGGTGGAGACCATCAATAAACTCACGCGCGTCTCGCGCATGCTCTTACAGGAGAACGGCAGGGAGCCAACGCCCGAGGAGATCGCCGAGGCCATGGAGGTGCCCGTGGAGCGGGTGCGCGAGATCCAGAAGATCGCGCAGGATCCCGTCTCGTTGGAGACGCCCATCGGCGAGGAGGAGGACAGCCACCTCGGCGACTTCATCGAGGACGACAAGACGCA
>CANRFK010000146.1 GCA_947629875.1 uncultured Clostridia bacterium | reverse complement strand
TTTATGGTGATTTTGTCGAAATTTGCCGAACGGCTCCGCGAATGCCTCGGCGAGGAGAACCCCGCCCGCCTCGCAAAACAACTGAACGTGGCGCGCTCCACCATGTTTGAATGGTTGCGCGGCTCCTTTTTGCCCTCTACCCGCTCCCTCGTTTTGCTTGCCGAACGCTTTGGCTGTTCCGCCGATTACCTGCTCGGCCTCACCGAATTGCCCGCGGAATACGAGTTGCAACCCGTCCTCCCCTTCGGCCAACGCCTGCGCGAGGTGCTCGGCCTCTTTTCCGTTTCACAGTACCGCTTGGAAAAGGAGACGGAAATTTCGGGCTCCGTGGTTTACGGTTGGCTGACGGGACGAGCCGAGCCCACCGTGGAAAGCCTTGTGCGGCTTGCCGAATATTTGGGATGTTCCGTCGATTTTCTGCTCGGACGGGAACGATAAAAAACAGGAAAAGCCGCCTCCGTTTTGCGCTTTTGCAGAACGGGGGCGGTTTTTTATGGGAAAACATATAAAAAGCGGAGTGGCGCGATTGAGGAAAGATACGCTCCGCCCCTACGGGGCGTCGGTATGAGGGACGGACACCGTATTGCGACGCTGATACGCGGTTTTGTGTAGATCTCCCAAGGGTCGCGCCAAAAAATCGCCCGCCAAGCGTTTCCTTGACGGGTTGAAAGTTTTTGTTACCGGAAGGGGCTTTCCCTTATCCGAGAAGTTGCTCTTTTAACGTGAGCGTCATGTCGCGGTAGCGGGCAAGCGCGCCGTCGCCGTCCCCCTTCTCGATGCACGCCACGCACTCTGTGACGACCTTGTAGATGTATTCGTAATATTCCTTCTGCTTGCCCGAGGCCTCGATTTTCTCCACGATCTGGGGCGCGATCTTGTAGTACTCCTCGACGAGGGCGCTGCCCTCTGCCGTCTTTTTGAGATGATCGTCACGGAATGCCCGCAGCGTCGTGAGTTCGTAGCAATCATCGGGCTTGCCGAGATACCCCACGCACGCGGACGTCAGGTAGCAGGACGAAGAGGACGAGGATTCCTCATACCCGTTACAATATTCCGCATACTCGGTTTTCATATGGTAGTCGCCGTCGTAGTCGCAATAGTAATCGTCGAATGAACCGTGACCGCCGGACAGATCCTTGTGAAGATGAATACAATACCCACATTCCTTTGACATAATTTTTTCCTCCGTATATTTGATAAATTGATTATCATATTTTCTGCCGCCCCGCGTCTCTGCGAGCCCCCCATGCGAGGAGGGGAAAGATGCACTACTTCGGCGCGATGCGCCTCGTGCCGCGCTTAGTCGGCAATGGTGCGCGCGGAACGCGGGGCTCGGTATGAGGGAATAAGGTAGAGATGTCTACTTCGCGGCGTTGCCGCTCGTGCCGCGTTTCGTAGACGAATGGTGCGGGCGGGGCGCATAATTTCTTTGTCCGCAGTATGCCGCCCGCAGGGCTCTGTATAGGAAGAATTTTGTGAACCTTTATATAAAGCCCTCTACAAACTGTTCCGCGTCGAAGAGTTCCAGATCTTCGATCTTCTCGCCGACGCCCGCAAAGACGACGGGCACATGGAGTTCGCCGCACAGCGAAAAGACAAAGCCGCCCTTGGCCGTGCCGTCCAACTTCGTCAGCACGATGCCGTCGAGCGAGACGGCGTCCTTGAACACCTTGGCCTGCGAGTAGGCGTTCTGCCCCGTGGTTGCATCGAGCACCAAAAATTTGTAGAAGTGCGCCTCGGGGAACTCCCGTTCGACGACGCGGTCCATCTTTTTTAATTCGTTCATGAGGTTTTCCTTGACGTGAAGTCTGCCCGCGGTATCGACGAGAAGGACATCGGTGCCCCGCGCCTTGGCCGAGGAGACGGCGTCAAACACGACGGCGGAGGGATCGCTCCCCTCCTCGTGCTTGACGATGCGCACCTTTGCCCGTTCCGCCCAGACCGCGACCTGATCGATGGCGGCGGCGCGGAAGGTATCGGCGGCGGCGATGGTGACGCTCTTCTTCTGCCGCACGAACCAATTTGCGATCTTGCCGATGGTCGTCGTCTTGCCCACGCCGTTGACGCCCACGAACATCATCACGCAGGGGTACTTTATTTCGGGCACGGGGGTCTCATCCAAAATGCCCTCGAGGATATCCTTCAAGAGATCGGTGACGAACTTTTCATCCTTGATGCGATTGCCGATGGCCTCTTCCTTGACCTCGCCCACGACTTCCTCGGCAGTCGCTATGCCAACGTCGGCGGAGATCAAAATCTCCTCGAGCTCGTCGTAAAACTCATTCCCGAGCTTGTTTTTGAGAAAGAGGCGGCGCATTTTTTGCGCCAGATTGTCCTTCGTCTTTTTGAGTGCGTCTCTGATTTTTCCGAAAAAACTCATAGCGTTTCCCTGTTTTTGAATTTTTGGGAGAGATGAGGGCGTACCCCCTCCCCTACCGGTTGCGGCGGCAGGAACCGCCGCAACCCCCGTCGCGTCTGACAACGCTCCTGTCGCGGTGCGCTACTTCGTGCCGCGCTTAGTAGACGAATGGTGCGCGCGGGGCACAGTCCACAGGACTGTTGAGCATGATGCGCCGCTCCACCCCTAACGTAGGGGGAGGGCAAGTACAGAGGTCGGACACCCCCATTGCGGAGAAAGGCTCCACATATCATAGGTCGCCTTTCCCGAAAGCCACAAGGAAGGCTCCCGAGGAGGGG
>CANRFK010000145.1 GCA_947629875.1 uncultured Clostridia bacterium | reverse complement strand
TTACCTCTATGATGACAAAGTAACTTTCATTTTCAACTATAAAAACGGAACGCAAACGGTCAGCCTTGACGAGCTTTCGTGTTCGGATTATAATTGCCTCGGTGCACCAAAAAAGAGACCCTTACTTGGGGTCTCTTTTTTGGTGCCGTTTTTCGCGGGGTCGATTTTCGACCCCCAAAAAAATACTCAAATTCTCGCGTCGCGCTCGCTGATCGCCGTTTTCAACTGCGTGAGAAGCGAGTCGATCTTTTTATTCGGTTCGTTGGGCTCCGTCTTTTCGAAGCGGATGCGCAGATCTTCCATGAGATCCTTTATCTTCAGATCGTAGTCGCGTATTTTGCCGTCCTCGGAGGGGATGAGATATTTGATTTTCTCGCGGATCTTTTTTAGTTCGTCAAGCAGGGCGTCGTTGTTCTTCGCATACTCCACCAGCGCGGCGGCGTCCCGCTCGTTCTCCGCGATGAGCGTTCTGTCGTCCTTCCCCTTGTCGGCATTTTTGTTGCGCTTGCCGAATTTGCGGATGAGCACGATCCCGCAGATGAGGATGAGCGCCCCCACCGAAACCGACACCGAGATCGCAACCACTTTCCAAAGTTCCATATTTCCTCCCCGTATTGCTGCTCAAACAATATTATAGCAAATTATAGCCCGCCCGTCAAGTCCGCTGCCGCAGGCGAAAAACTTTGTTTTCGCTTGAAATTCCCGCCCGCAAGCGGTATAATGGAGGCGGAGGAACAACATGATTTTAAGCGTCGGCACGCGGACGGATATCGTCAACCACTACGGAGATTGGCTCATGGAGCGCTTCCGCGAGGGATATGTTTATCAGCGCAATCCCCTCTTTCCCAACCGCGTCACCGGTTATGTACTTGCGCCCGATAAGATCGACGCGATTTATTTTTGCTCCAAAAATTATGCGCCCTTTTTGGGGAATGCGGAGAAGCTCGCGCGCGAATACAGGACGATGTTCCACTATACCATCACGGGATATTGGCGCGATTTGGAGCCCAATATTCCGCCTGTCGGTGAGAGCATCTGCACCCTCTTGCAGCTCGCCGCGCTCGTCGGGCGGGAAAAAGTCGTCTGGCGCTACGATCCCGTATTGATCACCGGCGAATACACGGCAGAACGTCACTTTGAAATCTTTGAGGCCATCGCCTCCGCCCTTTCGGGGAAGATCGGCCGCTGTATCTTCGGCTTTGTAGAGACGCACGCGAAAATCAGGGAGGCCATCCACGGGCTCATTCCGCTCACGTTGCAGTTGCAGGATGAGATCGCCATGAAATTCGCACAGATCGCGCAGAAGTACGGGATCCGCCTGCAAATGTGCCGCAGTTTGCCCAAATACGAGAAATACGGCATCGACGCCAAGGGCTGCGTGCGGCTCGACCTCTTGGGGGAGGCCAACGGATGCGCCTTCCGCGACGTCAAACACAAGGGCAACCGCCGCAGGTGTCTGTGCATCGAGAGCCGCGACGTCGGCGCTTATGAGACCTGCCCGAACCTGTGCAAATATTGCTACGCCAATACCGATGCGGAAGCCGTCCGCAAAAACATGCAGCAGCATGACGTGCATTCCCCCCTCCTTATCGGAACGCTCAAACCGACGGATATCCTCACGCAGGGGATACAGGAGAGCTTTTTGAAAAACAACGGAGGCCAGCTTTCCCTGTTCTGATAAATGCCGCGCCCGACCGCAAAGACGGTCGGGCGCGCACGTATTCATCCCTCTTTTTTGATTTTTGCGAGGAAGAACCCCTCGTATTCCCGCGACGGACACACGCACAGCGTGCCCGCGCCGCCCGACAGGAGCGGCAGCCCCTCCAACGGCACGAGCGGTTGAACGGTACACCCGCGGCCGAGGCACTTCTCCAAAATCTCCTCGTTTTCCTGCCGCAAAACAGAGCACGTGGAATAGATCATCTCCCCGCCCTTTTTGAGGAGGCGCAACGCCTTTTTCAGCAGTTTTTCTTGGAGCGCCGCACACCGCAAGAGGTAGCTCTCCGAAAAGCGCGCGGGCTTGTTCAAAGAGAGGGTTCCGCTCCCCGTGCAGGGGGCGTCGAGCAAAATTTTGTCAAAAGAAAACGCGTCGTCGAGGGCGAGCGCGTCGCATTTCAACGCCGTGACGCGCCCCGCGCCCTGCCGCGCGAGGTTATATTGCAGCCGCCCGAAGCGCACGCCGTCCCGCTCGCAGGCGGTGATGAGCGCCTTCCCACCCGAGAGC
Organism: uncultured Clostridia bacterium; assembly: GCA_947629875.1. Lineage (GTDB taxonomy): Bacteria > Bacillota > Clostridia > Christensenellales > Borkfalkiaceae > Gallimonas. The sequence continues at coordinate 541 of CANRFK010000145.1, read as the reverse complement.
GCATACAGCTCCGTCGTCTTGCCTCCCGGGGCGGCCGTCATGTCGAGCACCGTCTCCCCCGCCGCGGGTGATAAATAGATGGGCGGCAACATGGAGGAGAGGCTCTGCAAGTAGATCTCGCCGTTTTTGTACAGCTCCGTCTCGCGCAGAACGTCCTCGCGCGCCCCTTCCACGAGGTAGGCGTCCTCGTACCACTTCACGCGCCGCACTTCAATGCCCTGCGCCATGAGCCGCGCCGCGGGATCGCCCTGCCCCTTGATGCGGTTGTAGCGGAAGGTGACGGGCCGCTCTGCGGCATACCCCTCTTCGATGGCCGCCGTCAGTGCGTCGCCGTACTGTCCGATGAGCAAGTCATGCAGTTCCTGCGGGATCATTTGATGAGGGCAAGCCATTCCTTGATCGCACTGTCGGGCGTCACCTGCGTATGCTCTTCAAACTTCACATTGAGCACGGGACCCACTTCCGCGCCGCGCAGCGCCTTGCGGAAATCGCTCGGCGTATGGCCGAGCCACCCGCCGTTCGTCGCAAAGGGAAACACCTT
>CANRFK010000144.1 GCA_947629875.1 uncultured Clostridia bacterium | reverse complement strand
GCGGGGTCTATCCTCGTGGCTGTGCCCGTCGTCCTGCTCTTCATCTTCCTGCAACGCTACTACGTCGAGGGCATCACGGGCGGCGCCACGAAAGGTTAATACGCAGGCATTTTTGGAAACCCGAGAGAAAGCTCGCTTCCCGCACGGGACGTGCCTTTCTTTCGGGCTTTTTCCTTTCCTGCCTCGGACGCCGCGCCCGAGGTTTTTTGTGTGCCCGCGGCGCACGCGCTTCGAGGGACGCGGCCGAGTTTCTCCGCTTCGCTTTCCCAAAAACGAAAAAAACAAAAGTCGGGAAAAACTCTATACTTTTTGCCGTCGGAATCTGTTACAATACAGAAAAACCACTACGGAGGTCAGTATGGAAAGTTCCTTGCAACAATTCAACCGTCCGCTCAAATCGTTTCATCTCGAAACGAGCATCGCCGTCACGCTGTTCAATCTCGAGGGAGATTGCATTGCGTTTAGCGGCGGGGGAAGAGATTTTTGCCGTTATATGAAATTCGATACAAGTTTGTGCAGAGGTTGCGCAAAGTGCGATGCCCGCGCGATGGAACTGTGTCGGGAGGACGGCAAAATACACGAATATATGTGCCATGCGGGAATTTGGGAGGTCGTCGGCCCGCTTTTCGGAAAAAGCGGAACAATCGTGGGGTTTCTCATCGGCGGGAAATATCTCCATAGATCCACGCTGGAAATTTCGCGGCAAACAATGATGCAGGCGATCGCGCATTTGGAGAAACCGGACAGGGAGCGCGCGATCTGCGCCTTTTACAACTTGCCCGCGCTCGGCGAGGAGGAGATCCGAAAAACTTTGGCGGCCTTTGAGCGGACTGCGGAAGCGCTCAGCGCAACCGATTACATCGAGAGCCTTTGCAACGAGGAAGTGACCCACTCCATCGGGGTCATCAAGAGCAACGCAAACAACGGTTGCCGAACCACCTGTGAGGCGCTCTGTAAGGCGTTGCACCGCTCCATCCATTCGCTCGAAGCATTCTATCTCAAGTACTGCGGAGAACTCCCCGCACGCTTTATCGCGGAGCGCACCATGACGCTTTCGGAAGACAGTTTGATGAATACGCGCCGCCGCGTTGCGGACATCGCCTCGGATCTCGGCTATGAGCGCTCGGCTTTCATTGCCTTTTTCAAGCGGGAGTGCGGCTTTTCGCCCGCCGTATTCCGCCAATTCGAGGACAAGTGGGATAAAGCGCTTGCGAAGATTTGCGAGGAGAACAGCCGCAATTTCGATGCGACTTTGCCGTTTTCGAGATAGAAGCGGCGCGGCGGGAAGGGGCGAAAAGGTTGACTTTCCGCGCGGCGGGGGATATAATGGGAACATGGAACCTTGGTTATCCCGCACGGCGCTCCTCTTCGGCGAGGGCGCAACGGAGGGACTCGCCGCGCGGCGCGTGGCGGTGTTTGGGCTGGGCGGCGTGGGCGGCTACTGCGTGGAGGCGCTCGCCCGCTCGGGCATCGGCGCCCTGACGCTCATCGACAACGATAAAGTGGATATCACCAACCTCAACCGCCAGATTTTGGCGACGCGGGGCACGGTGGGCATGTTGAAAACCGACGCGGCGCGGGCGCGCGTCAAGGAGATCAACCCCGCCTGCGAAGTGGAGACCCGCTGCACCTTCGTCTTGCCCGAGACGGTCGGCGCATTCGACTTTTCGCGCTTCGATTATGTGGTGGACGCCATCGACACGGTGAGCGGAAAACTCGCCATCGCCATGGCGGCGAAGGCGGCGAATGTGCCCGTCATCAGCGCGATGGGCGCGGGGAATAAACTCGACCCAACTTTGTTCCGCGTGGCGGATTTATCCGAGACCGCGGTGTGCCCGCTGGCGCGGGTGATGCGGCGGGAACTCAAAAAGCGGGGGATAGAACACCTGCGCGTGGTGTACTCCGAAGAGGAGCCCAAAAAGGCGGCTGAGCGCGTACCGGGGAGCAACGCCTTTGTGCCCGCAACGGTGGGGCTCATCCTCGCGGGAGAAGTCGTAAAGGACTTGATCGCAAAAACGTAGAAACGCTGTAAATTTTAAGCGTCGCGGGCGTCCGAAGGACGCCCGCGGCGCACGGTTTATTCGGTTATTTTTCAAAAATTCATTTAAGATTTTGTCTGCGGTATTGAAGCAAACCGTGCGCGCGCAAGCGGGAAATGCGCGAAAATTTGACCCCATAAAAATAGAAATTCCGCTTTCAAAGCTCCCTGCTGCGCCGCGCGCTGCCGCCGCCCTCGCGGCAGCCGCGCGCGTTGCAGCAGGGAGCTTTTTTTCGGACGGCGCGCTCGCTTGCTCTCTTTTTCTCTTTCCACAATGTTATGGTACCACAAAATTTTTGCCCTTTCCGGGGTATATGCCATATTTTTTGAAAAAAGTTAAAAATTTTTTGGGAAGATACACTCGCCCTGCGCCCGCGACTTACGCCGCGGGCGCAGGGCTCGGAATGAGGGGGCAGCGGCGGGCAACTCGGTATGGGGGGTATGCGCGCGGCGCGGGTTCGGTATGAGGGAAAGGGAAATTTTGCAGAAAATCTTGCAATTTTTTTGTGGGCGTGATATACTGAAAATGCGCTACAAGTTCATAATTCTACCACAGGTTACAACGGCATCGGTGTATCCTTTTATCCTGTGGTAACCGAACTTGTAGCGCAAACAATTCGGGGATACTCGAAGCGGGCGCTCCCTGAATTGGGAGCGCCTTTATTGTTAAAAGAAAACCACGCGATAGTCGCGTGGTTCTAAGGAGGCTAAAGCCGATGAGGTAGACAAAGTAACTCCGA
>CANRFK010000143.1 GCA_947629875.1 uncultured Clostridia bacterium | reverse complement strand
CCGTTAGCCGCGCTTTTGAAAGCTGTCACAGCAGGTGCAGTGCTCGCAGTCGCACGTGTTGCCCACATGGATCTTGGCAAGTTCGCACATTTCGCCGTCGCGGTTGAACCTGCAATCGGTCACGCCGCAGGAAACGCCGCAGTTGATATCGTGTTGCATAGTACCCTCCTTTTCCGCAGTATGCGCCGAATTCGGAAAATTATCGCAAGGGGGTTGACAAACGCCCTTTCCGCCTGTAAAATAGAGAAAAAGGAGTGCATATGAAAGTTATTTTGAAAGCGGACGTCAAGGGAAGCGGCAAAAAAGGCGATATTCTGGAAGTTTCCGACGGCTATGCAAAAAATTTCCTCTTAAAGAAAGGGCTCGCGGAGATCGCCACCACGGGAACCATCAACGAAGCCGACCAACGGCGCACGGCAGACGCCTACCATAAGGCGGAAAATATCAAGGCGCTCAAAGAGCAAGCCGAGAGGATGAACGGCGCCGAAGTCACCGTCCCCATCCGCGCGGGCGAAAACGGCAAGGTGTTCGGCTCCGTCACCACGGCGCAAATTTCGGCCGCGCTCGCGGAAGCGGGCTTCGAGGTCGATAAAAAGCGCATCACCGTCAAGGAGCCCATCAAAAACGTCGGCACTTACGAGGTCGATGTGCGCTTCATGGAGGGCGTCACCACCAAGGTCAAGGTGAACGTCGTCCCCCTCGCTTAACTTCACAAAACGCAAAAAACCGCCCGATTTGGGCGGTTTTTTGCTATTTATGTCACGCATAGTACTATGCAAAAATGTAAAAATTCAAAAAAGCGGGCGTCCCGCTCTTTTTCAATTCCCCCCACAAAACCGGCATGCCGCGAAGTAGCGTATCTGTCCCGCGCGCCGCAATGCATCTCTGCCCGTAGCGGAATATTGGATATCATCTTTGCCGCTTATCCCGCCGTAGCGAGCACCCCCCGCACCAAGTTGCGGTTGTAGGCCATGATTTTTTCGTTGATATTTTTATTGAAATCTCCGCTCTCCGTAGTCACAAAGTCGCAGAGGACGATGGGCATCACTTGCATCCAACCGTCAAATGACGGATTTTCGATCATCTCGGCGTTGTGTTTTTTCGCGTAGCGCACGAGCGACCACATCCCCGCCGTTTCCCAAAAATCTTTCGTCGTCGGCGAAGCCTGAATTTGCATAATGCGGAGGCAATCCGCATATTTCCCGAAGTCCTCCCGCATGAGTTCGCACTGCGCGTTTATCGCTTCGGCCAAGGCAGAGGGCGCCGCGCGGTTGTACCACTCGCTACTAAATCGCCTCTCATTAAACACATCATTAAACACACCCCCCCCTCCGCGAAAATTTTACCGAAATGCGCGTTGCTTTTTGCGGCTTCGAGATCGCCGCTTCTCTTTGCATGATAGAGGGAAAACAGCACTGCGGCGCCGCCCTTTGTGCCCTCTTTCGTCACATCGTTATACCGCAGTTCGCCGAGCGGAATATTTTCATAGGGAATATAGTCTTGTAGCGTCTGCCCGTCGTATTCATAGGAAAAGAGCCGGTCGATCGTCTCCGAAAAGCCAACTCCCGCGCAGTCGCGTAAATTGAAAAACAGCACAACGATCTCGCCCGGGTTCTCCCGCAAAAACCGTATCACGTCCTGCACATACACGCGCATGGGCGCATCGATCAACGTGTGGCTTCCGCACCACTCGCCCTCGTAGTACGAACAGCGGAAACACAAAAACCGTACCCCTTGGCGAAGTTGGGAATAGATGTCCGAGACCTGATTTTTCGTGTAACGATAAGAAAGACCGGGCGCTAATGTATTGAGCGCGCCCATCCCTTTGCCTGCCTCGCCGCTGATCCCCGCAGACTTGTCCAAATTGCAGGTGTTTGCATTGTGCGAGCCGAGCATCGCAAGGTCGACGACGCGCGGATTTGCTTTGGACATATCCTCGATATCCGCCATGACGGAAGCATACGCCCCGTCGTCCGCCACTTCTCCCTCGTACAGCGCGCGGCTGTGACACACCACCGAAAGCGCCACCGTGAGCGCAAGGATCACCGCGCCCAACACACACAGTACGATGATCGTCCGTCGCTTTAATCTTCCGCGCATATCCCAAAATGCCTCAAAATTTGCGAATTTCTTATATTTATGTCACGCATAGTACTATGTAAAACTTTCAAAAACGAAAACAAAAGGCGGGTTTTGCCCGCCCCTTATGCTTATTCGGCTTATTTCCTGCCATAATACGCATTCAAATACATTTGCTTGATCTCACCGATGAGCGGATAGCGGGGATTTGCGCCCGTGCACTGGTCGTCGAAGGCGTCCTCGGACATTTGGTCGAGTTTGGAAAGGAACTCCTCTTCCGTGAATTTCCCCGCAAGCGCTTCCTGAATGGTCTTGGGAAGGCCGATCGCCTGTTGGAGCCCCTTCATCTTCTTGATGAAGGCCTCCACGAGTTCATCGTCCGTCTTTCCCTTGCATCCGACATAGCGGGCGACATCGGCATAGCGCGCCTTGCACTGCGGGTAGGCGTACTGCGGGAAAGTGCCCATCTTGGTGGGCGCTTCGCTGCTGTTGAAGCGGATGACCTCTTCGAGCATGAGCGAGTTGGCAACGCCGTGGGCGATGTGGAAGTACGAGCCGAGTTTGTGCGCCATGGAGTGGCACACGCCGAGGAAGGCGTTCGCAAACGCCATGCCCGCCATCGTGGCGGCATTCGCCATCTTCTCGCGCGCCACGGCGTCGTGCTTGCCCTTTTCATATGCCGCGGGCAGGTATTCAAAGATGAGTTTGATGGCCTCCTTTGCGATGCCGTTGGTGAAATCCGT
>CANRFK010000142.1 GCA_947629875.1 uncultured Clostridia bacterium | reverse complement strand
TCCTGATAGACGGCGACGAGGTCGGGCACGCCGTGCCCTTCCAGATATTCGCTGCGCACCGTGTGGCCGGGGCCCTTGGGCGCGATCATGAATACGTTGACGTCCGCGGGCGGGACGATCTGCTTATAGTGAATGTTGAACCCGTGCGCGAACGCGAGGTATTTGCCCGCCTTCAGAACAGGTGCGACGCTCTCGCGGTAGATATCCGCCATCTTCTCGTCGGGCGTGAGCATCATGATGATATCCGCCTTCTCTGCCGCTTCCCTGACGGGAAGTACTTCAAAGCCCGCCTCCTTTGCGACGGCGTAACTTCTGCCGTCCTTCCTCAGCCCGATGATGACCTTGACGCCGCTGTCGCGCAGATTGAGCGCGTGGGCGTGCCCCTGACTCCCGAAGCCGATGACGGCGACGGTCTTGTCCTTCAACAATTTTAAGTCGCAGTCCTCCTCGTGGAAGATGCGCGCCTCCTCCGTTGCGGGATCGTAAATTTTGCGTGCCATTGCTATGCCTCCAAGCAATCTTTTTTCCATATTATAGTACGCGCGCGAAAATCCGTCAAGCAACGGACGCATAAATTTGTAAAAAATTTTTGATTGCACATTCTGAAACGAATAAATGCGGAATGAATACGGATTTATCCGCCTGCTCCCCCGCCCTCCACGATGCCGCGCATGACCTGATAGATGTCGCCCGCGCCGAGCGCGAGCACCGTATCCCCCTCTTTCAAGTCCTCTTTGAGGCGGCGGCGGAGTTGTTCGGGCGTCTGGACATACCTCGCTCCCGCGATGCGCCCCGCGAGGGCGACGGCGCTCCCCGAGGCATCGAAGGGTTCGCGGGCGGCGTACGTCTTGCAGATGATGGGGTTTTCCGCCGTGCGGAGCGCTTCCACGAAGCCCGCCATGAGGTCGCGCGTGCGGGTGTAGGTGTGGGGCTGAAAGACGACGCGGACGCATCCCTCGCTGAGCCTGCGGGCGGTCTCGAGGGTCGCTGAGATCTCGCGCGGGTGGTGGGCGTAGTCGCAGACGACGGGCGCGCCGCACAGCGTTCCCACAAGCTCGAAGCGGCGTTTGACGCCTTTGAAATTTTCCAGACCGCGGGCGATCTCCTCCGCAGTAAAGCCATAGAGCCGCGCCGCGCAGTACGCCGCAAGCGCGTTGTAGACGTGCACCTTCCCGACGACGGAAAGGCGCACCCGCACGACGGGAATGCCGCGCTCGGCGACGGTGAAGGCGTACTTTTCCCCCACCGAGCGGAAATTTTCGGCGCGGACGTCGCCCGAATACAGCCCGAAGGAGAGCGTATGAGGAATGCTTCGCGCCACGAGGTCATCGGCGTTCACGATGACGCGCCCGGAATTTGCCGCAAAGGCGCGGTATGCCTCGGTGAGTTCCGCCTGCGAGGCATAGCAGTCGGTGTGATCCCTGTCGCAGTTAAGGATGACGGCGAGTTCGCTTCTCAGAGAGAGAAAACTGCGCTTGAACTCGCACGCCTCGGTGATGAAGTAGTCGCCGCCCGTCGAGGTGTAATTGCCGAGTGTAAGGTCCTCCCCGCCGATGTGCGAGGTGAACTTCCGCCCGCCGTGCAGAAAGATGTGCGCGAGCATACTGCCCGTCGTCGTCTTGCCGTGACACCCCGCGACGGAGACGACGTGCGGGAAGGAGGAAGCGACCATGCCGAGCAGTTCCGCCCGCCCGATGAGGCGTTTGCCCGCGTCGCGCGCGGCTTTGAGTTGCGGGTGATCCTCGGAAATTGCACCCGTGTAGACGACGGTCTGCTCCGTGATCTTCTCCCCGCTCCCGATGTGGACGGGGATGCCGCAGGCGGTAAGTTTGGCGGTGATCTCGCTCGCAACATCGTCGCTTCCGCGCACCGCGGCGCCGCGATCGTGCAAAAGACGGGCGAGCGCGCTCATGCTCACGCCGCCGATCCCGATAAAATAAAAGCCGCCGAAAGTGGCGATTTCATCGAAAAACATACTCCATCGTACGCCAAAAACAAAAAAATTGTGAAATTTTTTGATTTTTTCACTAAAAATTTTAGAAATTTATTGAAATTTATACGAGAACGTGATAATATAGTGAACAAGAAAGATACATAAGGAGGAGCGACATGGAGATTGGAGATGTACGTATTCGGGAAGTCCGCAATCCGGAAGGCAAATTACGTGCCGTTGCGTCTATCACGATTGACGGATGTTTTGTCGTGCACGACATTAAAATCTTCGAGAAAGACGGGGCATATTTTATTGCAATGCCGAGCAGAAAGATATCGGACGGGACTTTTAAGGACGTTGCACATCCGTTGAACAGCGAAACACGCGAATTGCTCCAAAACGCGATTTTGGAAAAGTACGCCGAATTCCGCGAACAAGCAAAAGAAGATTGAGAGGCCGCCCGCTCTGCGGGCGGCTCTTTTGTGCGGGGGATTTTTTCCGTGGGGAGATAACACCCCCTCACCGCCTACGGCGGAGCCTTCTCGGGTGGGTGGAAACCCCTATCCCCCGCCTGTGGCGGAGCCGCCCCCTTAGAAGGGGGGAAGCAAGAAAAGCCCCACCCCTGTGTCCCCCCATTGCGGAGAAAGGCTCCACATATCATAGGTCGCCTTTCCCGAAGAGCCCACCCCCGCCCCTACGGGGCACCCCCTCCGAGGAGGGGGCAAGAAGGAAGGCTCCCGAGGAGGGGGCAAGACGGACTTCGTTTAGGGGAAGATACACTCGTGTGCGCCCCGCGGCTTTGCCGCGGGGCGCACACGAGTGTATGAGGAACACCTTACCCGTCCGCACGAGGCAGATAAGATAACCCCCACCACCGCCTGTGGCGGAGCCGCCCCCTTAGAAAGGGGGCAGCTGAGAAGGGCCCACCCCCGTGTCCCCCATTGCGGAGAAAGGCTCCACATATCATAGGTCGCCTTTCCCGAAGAGCCCACCCCCGCCCCTACGGGG
>CANRFK010000141.1 GCA_947629875.1 uncultured Clostridia bacterium | reverse complement strand
GGGGGAGACGGTGCAGGACGACAGCCTCAAAATCGCCGTCGTGGGCAAGCCCAATGCGGGCAAGAGCTCGCTCGTCAACAGGCTTTTAGGCGAGGAGCGCGCCATCGTCACGCCCATCGCGGGCACCACGCGCGACGCCGTCGATACCCGCTTCACAAGGGGCGGAAAGGCATACACCATCATCGATACGGCGGGCATCCGCCGCAAGCGGTCGGTGAGCGACGACGTCGAGTACTACTCCGTGCTCCGCGCCATCGATGCCATCGGCCGCGCCGACGTCGTCCTCCTCGTCGTGGATAGCGGTGAGGGGCTCACCGAGCAGGACGTCAAGATCGCGGGCATGGCGCATGAAGAGGGCAAGCCGTCTCTCATCGTCATGAACAAGTGGGATACCATCGAGAAGGACACCCACACCGTGCAGGAATTTGAGAAGAAACTCAAAGAGAATCTCAAATTCATGGACTACTACAAGTCCGTGTACATCTCGGCAAAGACGGGGCAGCGCGTGGAAAAAATTCTGCCGCTTGCGGAGGAAGTGTACGCCCACGCAAGTTTCCGCGTGCCGACGGGGGAGCTCAACGATCTCATCACCGACGCCGTGCGCATCTCGGAGCCGCCGAGCTACAACGGCAAGCGCATGAAGGTGTACTTTTCCTCGCAGGTCGCAATCCGCCCGCCTCTTTTCGTGTTGCAGGTGAACGACGAAACGCTCATGCACTTTTCTTACGAGCGGTACCTCGAGAACGTCATCCGCGGCGCCTACGATTTCACGGGCACGCCCATCCGCATCAAGACGAACGGAAAGAAGGAGAAAGAATGAAAGAACTCGCATTTTCTCATCTTTGGTATTGGCTTCTCCTCATGGCGGCCGTGTGCTATCTCATCGGGTGCTTCAACTTTGCGGCCATTTATTCGCGGGCGCACAAGCGCGACGTGCACAAAATAGGCAGCGGCAACCCCGGAACCATGAATATGAGCCGCGAATTCGGGCTGAAAGTCGGCTTTGTCAACTTCGTCATCGACTTCTGCAAGGGCGGCGTGCCCGCTCTTGCGAGCTTCTTCCTCTTCCGCGGCTACCGCTTTGCGGGAACCGAGGTCGCCGTCTCCGACTTCACGCGCTATTTTTGCGGGCTGTTCGTCGTCATCGGGCACATCTGGCCGGTCACCATGAAGTTCCGCGGCGGCAAGGGCATCGCCTCCACGCTGGGGCTTCTCTGCTTCGGGCTCTCCTGCGAGAACCCGTGGTACATCTTCGCCACGCTCGGCGCCCTGCTCATCGTTTTGGTCTACATCATCTCCACGGAGTGGGGGTCGATGGGCTCACTTCTCGGCGTCACGGGTCTTTCCGTGTGGCAGGGGATCTTGTTCTTCCTCCGCTACTTTGGGAACATCGCACAGGGCTGGGTGATCGGTCTCTATGGTCTACTCCTCGGTTTGAATTTCTTAACGTGGTTCGCCCACAGAAAGAACCTTTTGCGCCTTCTCGCGGGCGAGGAGCACCGCACGTCGGTGAAGAAACTCTCCAAGGGCAAGCGCGGCACGCAGAATATGTAACGCCTGCCTCGGCTGCCCCGCCCGCAGTCCATCCCTCATACCGAGCCCTGCGCCCGCCGCGTTTTGCGCGGCGGGCGCAGGGCGAGTGTATCTTTCCCGAACGTAGTCCGACCCGCCCCTTGCGCCATAATAATGTCATCCCGAGCGTAGTCGAGGGATCTCTACCTTATTAGAGATTTCTCTTCTACGTTTTGCTTTGCCGCTTCGCGTCGGCCGAAATGGCGTTCCTCCTGCAACGCAGTCCATCCCTCATACCGAGCCCTGCGCCCGCCGCGTTTTGCGCGGCGGGCGCAGGGCGAGTGTATCTTCGTATCTTTTAGTAATCCGTTCTGCCGACGAGATAATCGAGAGAGACGTTCAGATACTGCGCGAGTTTAATTACGGTAATCAAATCGGGATTCGACCCACGCGACCACTTTGTAAAATAGGCATCCTTGTATTCCGTCTCCTTGGCAATTCTGTACCGCGTTACACCGCAACTCTTCATTACAGCCCGTAGCCGCGTATAAAATGGTTCGAGCGGACGCGCGGGAACTTTGCGGTCTACTTCCGAAAGTCCCGCAAGATAATCAAGGGAACATGAGAACAAATCAGCGAGTTTTACGGCATTTGCAAGAGAGATGAGTATCTCTCCTCTTAGCCAAAGATTTACGGTAGTAAAGTGTACGCCGACTTTTTCCGCAAGTTCGTAAGAAGTCATTTGCCCATTGTCAAATATCAATTCTTTTAGCCGATCGGGAAATAATGATAAATTCGACATAAAAACTCCTTTTTCGACAATAAATTATCCTACCTACGCCCTACAAATCCTTGCCAAATGAGCGTGGTTTAGGTATACTATTGTCGATAGGGAGAAAACTTATGAAGAACGAGAGAGAAAATTTTTCGGAAGCGCGGGAAACGGAAAACTGCACGCAGGGAACGGAAGCCCAAAATGAGGCAGAGATCGGCGCGCGGGAGCTCGCGCAGGAAATCCTGCCCCTCCTCAAAGAGCACTTTGTGGCCAAGTGCCGTCTCACGGAGGACGGCATTTCCATGCGGTTTCCCAACGGGCAACACGCCACCGTCGCGGTTTGGTTCTCAAAAACATAAAAATATGCCGCAAATCGCGAGCGGGGAGCAAAAATTTTTGCTCCCCGCTTGCCTTTCTCAACGGTTTCGTGTATAATGTAGGGCGAAAATCAAAGAGAGGCATGTATCATGAAAATTCCCTATGCGATCATCATCATGGACGGCTACGGCCTGAACCCCGAACATAACGGCAACGCCATCTACATGGACGGCAGTAAAAACGTCACCGCCTACCGCAAAAATTATCCCTCGGCGACGCTCGGCGCGAGCGGTCTCTCCGTCGGCCTTCCCGACGGGCAGATGGGCAACTCCGAGGTGGGGCACCTCAACATGGGCGCGGGGCGCATCGTCTATCAGGATCT
>CANRFK010000140.1 GCA_947629875.1 uncultured Clostridia bacterium | reverse complement strand
TTTTCGGAAATCAAACAACTTGACGAGACCTATCTCGCGCACACGTACGGGCGGTATCCCGTCGCCTTCGAGGGCGGCGAGGGCGCGACGCTGTACGGCGTGGACGGCAGGGAGTACGTCGATTTCGGCGCGGGCATCGCGGTGAACATCTTCGGCGTGAACGACCCCGAGTGGAAAATGGCGGTGAAGGAACAGCTTGACAAAGTGCAGCACGTGAGCAACTACTACTACTCCGAGCCCACCGTGCGGCTCGCCGAGCTCCTCTGCAAAAAGACGGGCGCAAGACGCGTTTTCTTCGGCAATTCGGGCGCGGAAGCCAACGAGTGCGCCTTCAAGGCGGCGCGGAAGTACTCCTTTATGAAGTACGGCGCGGGCAGAAGCGACATCGTCTCCCTGAACGGCAGTTTCCACGGCAGGACGCTCTTTACCCTCACTGCGACGGGGCAGGACGAGTTCCATAAGTATTTCGACCCGTTTGCGGGCGGCGTGAAGTATGCCGACCCCAACCTTGCGAGCGTGAAGAGGGCGGCGGGGCAGGCGTGCGCCGTCGTCATCGAGTGCGTGCAGGGCGAGGGCGGCGTGAAGGCCTTAAACCCCGAATTTGTGCGTGCGCTGGCGGCGTTTTGCAAGGAGAACGACATTCTCCTCATCTGCGACGAAGTGCAGTGCGGCATGGGCAGAACGGGGAAATTTTCCGCCTACGAGAACTTTGGCATCGTGCCCGACATCGTGACGCTTGCCAAGGGGCTCGCGGGGGGATTGCCCATCGGCGCGTGTCTCTTCTATAACAAAACGGCGGACGTATTGCAGTCGGGCGACCACGGCTCGACGTTCGGCGGCAACCCCGTGGCGTGCGCGGGGGGGATCTCCGTCGTCTCGCGTATCACCGACGAGTTCTTGCTCGAAGTGCAGGGCAAGGCCGCCTACATGCGCGCCAAGCTCAATGGCTTCGACGGCGTGGAGGACGTGACGGGGCTGGGGCTCATGATCGGCATCCACACGAAGAGACCCGCCAAGGAAGTGGCGCAAAAATGCTTGGAAAGGGGGCTTTTGGTTCTCACCGCGCACGACGTGGTGCGCCTTCTCCCGCCCCTCACGATCACAAAGAATGAAATGGACGATGGGCTTTCCGTCCTCAAAGAGGTGCTGAAATGAAACATTTATTGAAACTTGCCGACCTTTCGCGCGAGGAAATTCTCTCCGTTCTCAACCTTGCCGACCAGCTCAAATACGAGCGCAAGAACGGCATATTCACCCAACACTTGAAGGGGAAGAAGCTCGGCATGATCTTTCAAAAATCTTCGACGCGCACCCGCGTCTCCTTTGAGACGGGCATGTATGAGCTCGGCGGCTACGCGCTGTTCCTCTCGAATAGAGATCTTCAAATCGGGCGGGGCGAACCCGTGGAGGACACGGCACGGGTACTTTCGCGCTATTTGGACGGCATCATGATCCGCACCTTTGAGCAGAAGGAGGTGGAGGACCTTGCAAAGTACGGCTCCATTCCCGTCATCAACGGGCTCACCGACTACTGCCACCCCTGCCAGGTGCTCGCCGACCTCATGACCATCCGCGAGTACAAGGGGGCATTCAAGGGGCTCAAGATGTGCTTTGTCGGCGACGGCAACAACATGGCAAACTCCCTCATGGTGGGAGCTGTCAAGACGGGCATGGCGTTCTCCATCGCCTGCCCCGAGGGCTACGAGCCCGACGCGGCGCTCATAGAATGGGCGAAGAAGGAGGGGACGTTCACCATGACGACGAACCCCGAAGAGGCCGCGAAGAATGCCGACGTCATCTATACCGACGTGTGGGCGTCCATGGGGCAGGAGGGCGAGAAGGAGAAGCGCGAAAAGGCGTTCAAAGGTTTCTGCGTGGACGAGAAGGTGATGGCGGCGGCAAAGCCCGACGCGATGGTTCTCCACTGTCTGCCCGCGCACCGCGGCGAGGAGATCACGGCGGAGGTCTTTGAGGCACACGCCGACGAAATTTTTGAAGAGGCGGAGAACCGCCTCCATGCACAGAAGGCCGTGCTCGTAAAACTGTTGAAATGATCGCGCGGAAGCGCCGCGCAAAATAATTCACCGGGATGAAGAAGAAAGCATACATTACCCTGCAAAACGGGAGGGTGTTCGAGGGGATCTCCTTCGGCGCGAAAAAAGAGGTCATCGGCGAGCTCGTGTTTACCACGGGCATGACGGGCTACCTTGAAACGCTCACCGACCCGAGTTACTACGGGCAAATTGTGACGCAGACCTTTCCGCTCATCGGCAATTACGGGGTCATTCCTTCGGACTTCGAGAGCGGGAAGGTGTGGGCGAGCGCCTACATCGTGCGCGAGAAGTGCGATATGCCCTCCAATTTCCGCAGTCAGGGGAACATCGAGGCGTTCTTGAAGGCGCAGGGAATTCCCGCCGTGTACGGCGTGGATACCCGCGAACTCACGAAGACGGTGCGCGAGGCGGGCGTCATGAACGCCGCCGTCACCTTTGCGCCTTTTTCCGAGTTCGGGCGGCTTCAAGCCTACCGCGTGAAGAACGCCGTGCGCGCCGTGACTTCGGGAAAAACCGAGACGTTCGGCGAGGGCGGACTGCACGTCGTCATGTACGACTTCGGCGCGAAAAAGAACATCGAGCGCGAACTTGTTTCGCGCGGATGCCGCGTCACCGTCGTGCCCGCCTATACGACGGCGGAGGAGGCGCTTGCGCTCGAGCCCGACGGCATCATGCTGACGAACGGCCCCGGCGACCCCGCCGAAAATGTAGAAATTATTGCGGAAATTCGCAAACTTGCGGGCAAGAAGCCCATTTTGGGCATCTGCCTCGGGCATCAGCTCTTCGCGCTCGCCATGGGCGGCAAGACGCGCAAGATGAAGTACGGGCACCGCGGCGCAAACCAGCCCGTAAAACAGGTGGAGACGGGCAGGGTGTTCATCACCTCGCAAAACCACGGCTACGAAGTGGTGGCGGAGAGCGTCCCCGCGGGCGT
>CANRFK010000139.1 GCA_947629875.1 uncultured Clostridia bacterium | reverse complement strand
ATCGCGCCCGATTCATACCGCGCATACGCGGGTTGCAGAATGCCGAGTGCTTCCGCCGCCTGTTTTTGGGTGAGATTTGCCGCCTTTCTGCTCTCTTTCAGCCTCGCCCCGACCCTTTCTTGAAGTTCCATACTTAAATTATGTCAAAAAGTGTTATAAAACCCTTGATTTATAACAAATATTGTTATAAAATAGAAACAATCAATTAACACAGAGAGGAAAAATAATGGATCTTGACGGCATGGGCGCGCGCATCGAGGCGAGCATCAAGCAGAGGGGATATCTGCGCTTTGATTTTGCAAAGCGCCTCGGCATCCGCGTCTCCACGCTCTACGAAATTTGCCGTTGCCGCCGCCTTCCCACCATGCAGGTATTTCTGAAACTTCTCGACCTTCTCGATGTCTCCGCCGACTATCTCCTCGGCATTTCTCCCGTTTCTCCCCAAACGTAGTCTGCCGTCCCGCGCCTTCCCTCGGGGGAAGGTGTCGCGGCGTCCGCCGCGACGGATGAGGGGCAATATCATTTGCAATATCCGTGCGCGCCCCGCGGCTTTGCCGCGGGGCGCGCACGAGCGTATCTTTCCTTATATTCCGCCCCGCGCCCGTCTCACTGCGTCATTCTGCCCCGCGCGCACTATTCGTCTACCAAGCGCGGCACGAGCCCATAGGGCGGCGAGCGTATCTTTTTCTTGGATGGGTTAGGCAGACCGTTTGCCCTCCCCCTCACGTTGAGGGGGAGGGGGAGGGGAGGGGGAGCCGCCCTCATTCCCCCGTCGCAAAAAAAATGTAAAAATCCCGAAAAAAATAGACAAACGCGCGCGGGCGTGATATAATATGGAAAAATTCTTTCAGAAAGAAACTTTCAGAAAGAAAGGAGAAGCAAAGAAAAATGGATCAGAAGTATCTGAACCTGCTCACGATCATCGTGATGTTCGCGGTGGTCTTGGGTCTCGGCTTTGCGGCGCTCAACTTCTACCTCACCAAGAAATTGAAAGAGGGCAACGAGCGCATGCAAAACATTGCGGCGAAGATCCGCGAGGGCGCGAATGCCTTCATCTTCTATGAGTACAAGATCGTCGCCATCATCGCGGCGTGCGTCGCCGTCGTCATCGGGCTCTTCATTGCGTGGGAAGCGGGCATCGCCTTCGTTCTCGGCGCGGTGATGTCGGCAACGGCGGGCTTCGTCGGCATGAAGATCGCCACCTACGCCAATGTGCGCGTCACCAATGCCGCCAACGAGAGCCGCAACATCGGCAAGACCTTGAAAGTCGCCTTCCGAGGCGGCTCGGTGATGGGTTTGTGCGTCGCGGGGTTCGCGCTGCTCGGCGCCATCATCGTCTACTGCTGCTTCGGCTGGGCATACGGCATGATGGGCACGGAAGCGACCACCATCACGGTGAACAATGTCACGCTCGCAACGACGGGCATCGTCCAGCACGTCAACCCCATCACAACGCAGCACTACGATCTCTCCATCGTGCTCTCGGGCTACGCCCTCGGCTGCTCCATCATCGCCCTCTTCAACCGCGTGGGCGGCGGCATCTACACGAAGGCCGCGGACATGGGCGCCGACCTCGTCGGCAAGACGGAAGCGCACATTCCCGAGGATGACCCCCGCAACCCCGCGACCATTGCGGATAACGTGGGCGATAACGTGGGCGACGTCGCAGGCCTCGGTGCCGACCTTCTCGAAAGTTACATCGGCGCCATCATGGCGACCGTCATTCTCGCCATCGAGGTGTTCTGCCACTCGGCGGTCTTCACCTCGCCCACACTTCTTCAAAAGATGGCGCTCTTCCCGCTTCTCTTTGCGGGCATCGGGCTCCTCGGCTGCGTCATCGGCATCGCCTATCCGCTCATCAAGCGCAAACTGTCGGATAACCCCCACTTGGAACTCAACCTCTCCACGTGGATCTCGGCGGGCGTGACGCTCATCGGCGGGTTCCTGCTCTCCTTCTTCCTGTTCGGCGGAGAGCCCTCGGCGCAATTCGAGGCCGCCGGCATGAACATCGGCCGCGTGACCCCTTGGGTGTGTGCGGCGATCGGCATCGTTGCGGGCATCCTCATCGGCATCATCTCCGAATATTACACGAGCGACGCCCACAAGCCCACCAAGAGCATTGCAAGCGCAAGCAAGGAGGGCGCGGCGCTCACCGTCACGCAGGGCATGGCAACGGGCATGATCTCGTGCATGATCCCCGTCGTCATTTTGGGCGTTGCCATCTTTGCGAGCTTCGCGCTCGGCGGCATGTTCGGCGTCGGCTGCGGCGCCATGGGCATGCTCTCCTTCGTCGCGGCGACCGTCTCCGTCGATACCTACGGGCCCATCTCGGATAACGCGGGCGGCATCGCGGAGATGAGCGGCCTCGATGAGGAAGTGCGCGAGATCACCGATAAGCTGGATGCCGTCGGCAACACGACGGCCGCCATCGGCAAGGGCTTTGCCATCGGCTCCGCCGCCCTTGCAACACTCTCCATGATGTCGAGTTACCTCTTCGCGGGCGGGCTCGTGTCGCCGGTCATCAACAATGGCGGTGTCGATGCCTTCAATATCTTCCTCAACATCGTCCGCGGCGATATCATCGTCGGCGCCATCTTGGGCGCGGCCATTCCCTTCCTGTTCTCGGGCATGCTCATCAACGCCGTCGCCAAGGCGGCGAGAAAGATGGTGGATGAAGTCCGCCGTCAGTTCCATGACAATCCCAAGATTTTGACGGGCGAAGAGGATCCCGACAGCACCAAGTGCGTCGAGATCTCCTCCAAGGGCGCCATCCGCCAGATGGTCGTTCCTTCCGTCGTCGCCATTGCCATTCCCGTCGTGTGCGGGTTCATCTTCGGCGCAGGCTTCGTGGGCGGCATTCTCATCGGCGCAACGCTCTCCGCCATCATGCTCGCAATCTATACGGGCAACGCGGGCGGTGCGTGGGATAACGCCAAGAAGTACATCGAAAAAGGCGGCGTCGAGGGCGTCAAGAAGGGCGAAGAGGGCTACGACGC
>CANRFK010000138.1 GCA_947629875.1 uncultured Clostridia bacterium | reverse complement strand
ATCGTGGGGCACCTCGGCTACGTCTCGCGCAACGCGCCGTACGCGGATAACAAGCTCCGCTATGAGGATTTTTCCGCCCTCTACGATGAAATTCTCCGCACGGTCATTGCAAAGGACAAAATTTTGGAGGTGAACACCTCTTCGCGCGGGGCGGGGAGCGACTTTTTGCCCGATTGCGACGTCCTCGCGCGCTACTATGCCTTGGGCGGCAGAAAGGTCTCGTATGCCTCCGACGCGCACGCTCCTTCCCGCCTCCTCGAAAAGCGGGAGAAAGTTGTTGCCACGCTCAAAAATATCGGCTTTTCGCACATCACCGTGCCCATCCGCGGGAAACATATTCCCGTCGAACTTTGAAATAGCGAAAGGGCGCGCGGGTCAGCCGCGCGCCCCTCTTTTTATGCTTTTATAACGCCCTGTCGAGCGCGCCGCGAAGGCAGGCTTTCACCTCTTCGTAGCTCTGCCCGGGGCGCGCCTCGTACAGCTTTTCCGCCCCGCAGAAGAGGGTGGGCACATAGTAATAATCGTACTTCGCGGCGATCTCGGGCTTTCTGCTCTCCTCCACCCACTCGATGTCTGCCGCGTACTTTTTATCCTCGGAAACAAGTTCTTTCATCGCCCGCCGCGCGTAGTGGCAGTACGGGCAATCTTCCAAATAAAACAACGTAAATTTTTTCATTTCACAAGCCCCCTTTCAAACAAAATATCCGAAAAACGTGCAAACGCTGTCGGGGAAAGCGTCTCGCCCCGCGCCCCCTCGGGCACTCCTGCCGCGCTCAAAATTTCCCGCGCCGCGCCCCGCTCGAGGTTCACCGCGTTCATCAAATTGTTTTCGAGCGTCTTTCGCCTGCTCGAGAACGCCAGCCGCACGGCAAAGCGATAGGCTTTTTCGCTCTTCACGGCGACCCCGCCTTCAAAATCCACCCGCACCACCGCCGAATCCACATTGGGGCGGGGGATGAACATCGTCCGCGGCACCGTTCTCGTAACGCGCGCCGTGCCTTTGAGCGCAAGCGCCGCCGTAATGGCGCCGTATTCGGGGGTATTCTCCCGCGCGCACAGCCGCCGCGCAACCTCCTCCTGCACCATCACGGTGAGCCCGCGGCAACCTTTTGCCTCCTCGCAGAAGCGCATGAGAACGGGCGTTGTGATGTAGTAGGGCAAATTTGCGACGACGCGGTACGCGCCGAGTTCCTCCTCGAGCCGCGCCATATCCTCGCGCATGAAGTCGCGAAACACGACCTCGACGTTCTCCAAACCCGCCAGCGTCTGCGCCAAAACAGGCTTCAAATCGGCGTCGATCTCGTAGGCGACGACGCGCTTCGCTCTTCTTGCGAGCGCCCTTGTGAGCGCCCCCGCGCCCGCGCCGATCTCGAGAACCGTCGTGTTTTCATCCACGCCCGCGTCCCGCGCGATGGCGTCGAGCAAATTTTCATCGGTCAGAAAATTCTGCCCGTAGCGTTTTTTGAAGTGAAATTCCATTCATTTCCTCACAATTTTTGCCCCGCGGCGCACACACTGCAAGCGAGGGAGCGACCCTCCTCACCGAGGAAAAGCAAGGAGCCTTGCGGCTCCTTTTATTCTATCATCGGGCGGACGCGGAGCGGAATTCCCACCCCATCCGCTATTTTTTTGCACATTTCCACCTTTTCTTTCCCGATGCAGTCCACCACGGAGAACCACGCGTTGAGCCCTTCCGCCTTGCAGTCGCGGGCAAATTGCAGCATGCCCTCGAACGCCCCTTTGAGCTGCGGCAGGCACAGCGCGTCGTATTCCTCTCTTGTCGGCGCGTTGAGCGAAATGTTGATGCCGTCGAGCTTTCCCTTGAGTTCGGGCGCAATGTTTCTGCCCGCAAGAAGGCTCCCGTGCCCGTTGGTGTTGAGGCGCGTCCTGCCGCCGTGCGCGTGCACATAGTCGCAAATTTCCAGCATATCGGAGAGCCTCTCCGTGGGCTCGCCGAAGCCGCAGAACACGACCTCCCTGTACTTTTGGGGGTCGCCGATGGCATTTTTCACCGTCTCCGCGGAGGGCTCGCCACCCTTCAGCCAAAGGGCATAGCCCTCGTAGGTCTCCTTGCCGTTGCGCACGCAGAAGGTACAGCGGTTGGAGCAGCGGTTGGTGAGATTGAGATAGAGATTTTCTCCGATTTTGTAGGCGTAGGTATCCATCTTATTTCAGCTTTTTGAACAGTGTATTGGCGTTTTTCCCGATTTGCGCAATGAGCGCGCCCTCGTTTTCTCCCCGAATTCCGGCGAGCCGCCGCACAATGACGGGGATGTTCGCGGGCGTGTTTTTCTCCCCGCGGAAGGGGCTCAAATAGGGGCTGTCCGTCTCGGTGAGGAGCCTCTCTGCGGGGCAAATCTCCGCGGCCTCCACAGCGCGGCGGGCGTTCTTGAAGCACACCGTCCCGCCGAAGGAAAAATACGCCCCCAACTCCGCAAACGCCGCGAGATTTTCCGCCCCGTACGCATAGCAGTGCATCACAAACCCGTGCGAAAGCCACTCCCTGTGCGCGCGGAGAATGTCCAGCGTGTCGGCGCAGGCGTCGCGCGAGTGGATCTGCACGGGCAATTTCAGTTCATCCGCCGCCTCGAGTTGCGCCTCAAAGAGCTTTTTTTGCGCCTCTTTCGTCTCCGTGCCGTAGTGGTAATCGAGCCCGATCTCCCCCACGGCGACGCACTTCGGGTATGCCGCAAGGGTATAAAACTGCGTGAAATCTATTTTCTCTTCCGCAAATTCGGGGTGCACACCCACGGTGAAGAACGCGCCTTCGTGCGCCTCGCAAAACGCCTTGTGCCACGCGGCGTGGGGAAGCGTGTCCGCGGCGAGGATGACGGTCTTGACGCCCGCCGCCCGTATTTTCTCCCATTCGGCAGGAAAACCGTACCCCTCCTCCGCAAAATGGGCATGGACGTCGATCATCGCACGGTCGCCCCGCTCTCCACGGCCTTCTCGGGGGAGACGAGCGCGAGCCCGCCCTTGCCGTCGTCGGCGCACAGGATCATGCCCTCGGAGAGCACGCCGCACAGCTT
>CANRFK010000137.1 GCA_947629875.1 uncultured Clostridia bacterium | reverse complement strand
GAGATTGTCGCTCCCGATGTGCGGCTTGCCGAGATATTCCACCTCGGCGGGCGCGCCGAATTTGACGAACGTATGCAGAATTTCGCGGCGGTAGGGGCTGTTCGTCTGCGTGGTGAGCTTGCCGTCCGAAAACGTGCCCGCGCCCCCTTCGCCGAACTGCACGTTTGTGGAGGGATCGAGAACGCCCGTGCGCCTGAACGCCTCGACGGCGGCGACGCGCTCCTCCACCGCCTTCCCCCGCTCCAATAAAACGGGCTTGATGCCGCAGTCCAAAAGGCGCAAGGCGCAGAACAGCCCCGCGGGCCCCGCACCCGCAATATAGGCGCGGATCGGCCGCTTTACCTGCGGAAATGTTGGAATGGGGTCGGAAATTTGCTCATCGGCGCACTCCACCGTGTACACCCACCTGATGTCGCCCTTGTCGCGCGCGTCGAGGGATTTCTTCAAAATTCTGAAATATTTGGGGGGCGCGTGCAATTTTTTGGCACATAGATCGAGGAGCGCGCTCTCCTTTTTGTGGACGGGAAGGGCAATGTCGCGCAGGGTGAGCCTCATTTCAGCGCCTCCGAGACGGCGTGCGCCGAGGCAAATGCCCAGTGCAGGTTGTAGCCGCCGCATTCCCCGTCCACGTTGAGAATTTCGCCCGCAAAATACAAGTTTTGTTGTAATTTGCTCATGAGACCGTCGTCCACTTCTTTGAGCGGGACGCCGCCGCGGGTGACCTGCGCGTAGTCGAAGCCCAGCGTGCCCGTGACTTCGAGGGGGAAATTTTTCACGAAAACAGACAACAGTTTGCCGTTTTCGCGCGAAAGGCGGGCGAGATGCCGCGCGAGCGCCGCGTGCAAAATGCACAAAAGATCGCCCTCCCCGCGTACACTGCTAACGCGGGAGGCGGGAACATCGGGGAGGAGGTCGAGGCGGAGAACATCGCCCTTTTCGGCGAACGAAGAGGCGCGGAACACCGCATCGCCCGAGACGCCGCTCTCCGTGAAGAGGACGTCGCCGCGGAAGGACGCTGCGGGCGCGCCCTTTTTCTCCACGGTGAGGAGGGCGTCGACACGCACCCCCTTGAGCCCGCGGACGGCCGCGGGGTCGGTGCGGAGCTGCACGAGGGCGGGAGAAAGCGGCGTCACGGTGTGCCCGAACGCCTCGGCGAGCGTGTATGCGGAGCCGTCGGTGCCGAAGTTCTTCGCCGCCTTCCCCCCTGCCGCCAAGACGACTGCGTCCGCGCGCATCTGTTCTTCCCCCCATCCGACACAAAATGACGGCGTTTTTTTGTCGTATGCGAGCGCATTCACCTGCGCCCCGAGGCATATTTTGACGTTGAGACGGGCGAGTTCGCGGCGGAAGAGGTCGGTGACGGCGGACGCCTGACGGGAGGCGGGATACACCCTGCCGCGGGCATCGGGGAGAAAGATGCCGCCCATGCTCTCCAAGAACGCCACGGCCTCCGCCGCGCCGAACGGGGCGAGGATATGGGAGAGCTTTTCTGCATCGTCCGTGAAATAGTGCGCCTCCCCCATGTTCATGTTGGTGACGTTGCCCTGCCCGTTGCCGCTCGCCGAAAGTTTGCGGCCGAGGCGTTCGCCGCGCTCCAAAATTGTGACTTCGTGCCCCGCACGGGCGAGGAGCACCGCGCATGCCATTCCTGCGGCGCCGCCGCCTACCACTGCGATTTTTTCCATATTCTTATCATACATGAAAGGAAAAATTTTGTCAATGGATTGACAGCCGCGATATTTCGTGCTAAAATATAGGAAAAGAAAGGAGATACCTATGAATATTCTTGCCTCGCCGTCGTTTGTGGAGTTTGTCAAGGAAAATTTGCCGCTCGTCATCGTGCTTGCGGTCATCCTTGTGCTCATCATTGCGCTCGTGATCGCGATGATCGTGTTGAGCGTGAAGAACAAGAAGGCCGCCGCGATGCTCGCGGAGGAGACCGCCGCGGAGACGCCCGAGGAGGCGCCCGCGGAAACAACCGAAGAGAGTGCGGAGACGCCTGCCGAGGAACCCGCGCCTACCGAGGAGCCCACCGAAGAGCCTGCGCCTGTTGAGGAACCCGCGCCCGTGGAGGAGCCTGCTCCCGTAGAAGAACCCACGCCCGTAGAGGAACCCGTCGAGGAGCCTACGCCCGTGGAAGAACCTGCGCCCGTGGAGCCCGCGCCTGTGGAGCCCGCCGTGAAAGAAGAGGCGCCCGCAGAGGCGGTCGTTCCCGCCGAAGTGAAGGAAGAACCCGCCGAGCCCGCTCCCGTTGAGCCCACTCCCGCAGAAATCAAGGAAGAACCCGCTCCCGTAGAGGAAGCGAAGGAGGAGGAACCCGTGAAAAAGACCGAAACACCCGCAAAGAAACCGGCGGTCAAACCCGCCCCTGCCAAGAAACCCGCCGCAAAGCCCGCACCCAAGGCGGCGCCCGTTGCCGCGAAGCCTGCGCCCAAGCCTGCCGCAAAGGCGGCTCCCGTTGCCGCAAAACCCGCACCCAAGCCTGCCGCAAAGGCGGCTCCCGTTGCCGCAAAGAAGCCCGAGGCTCCCAAGGTCTCCGCTGCCAACGGCAAGTGGGTCGTTCGCCCCGATGGCGACAAGTGGACGTTTGAGCTCGTGGCGAGCAACGGCGAGACGATGATCGTCAGTGGCCGCTCTTATGGCACAGCACAGAGCGCCAAGAACGGCATTCAAACCTACCGCAGCAACATCGAGGCGGGCAACCTTGCCGTCGTCGAAGTGAAGAGCGGCGACTTCATCTTCCGTCTCTCCGACGCCCGCGGCAATCCCCTTGCCAACAGCTCTTCCTACCGCACCCGCACGAGCTGTGAGAGTGCGATGGAGTCCACCAAGCGCTGGGGTGCGACCGACGTTGTGGAAGTCATTAAGGAATAAATCGCCACAAAATCATCAAGTCGGGAGTTGTGGCTCCCGACTTTTTTTATGGAATAAGATACACTCGCCGAGTGCCCGTCCGCAAGAGCGGACGGGCACTCGGCTCGGTATGAGGGGCAATTACGCGATTTCGTGTCGTTGCAAACCACGGGACGGGATGGCGTTTTTATAAGGTAG
>CANRFK010000136.1 GCA_947629875.1 uncultured Clostridia bacterium | reverse complement strand
GGCGAAATTGGCAGACGCGCAGGTTTCAGGTTCCTGTGGGAGACCATGGGGGTTCAAGTCCCTTCGTCCGCACCACATACGAGCAGGGGTGCTTTTGCGCCCCTGCTCGTATGTTATCCGAACACACAAAGGGGTTTGAAGGTGGGCATAATATTGATAAATTTTCCTTTTTCCTTTCCCCCGCCCGCGCGCAGTTCCCCCGTAGGGGGAACTGCGCGCGGGCGGGGGAAAGGAAATTTTTTCGGCGCGCGGCGGGGCGAGAGAGGGAGAACGGGCAAATTTCGTTGAGAAAAATTTTCCGTTTTCATTTTTTTTAGGATAACATTTTTCATTTTCATACTTTCCGTTTTCATGATTTTACTTTTTATATTTTTCGGTTTCATACTTTCATTGTACCATTCGCCGTATCGGCTTTTTAGGATATATGACACAAAAAACAAAAAAATTTTCTCCATTTTTTGCGGAGAAAATGAGGCAGGGTGGATTTTGGGCTTACGGGAAAGGCGATAGAAATGAGCCTTGGAAAGATTCACTCGCCCGCGGGCAGACCGCGCGGAGCGCGGTCTGCCCGCGGGCGAGTGAATGAGGGGGGGGGTGCGTGTTGGGCTCCTCCAAGAGAGAAGCAAGAAGGCGGGGTGAGGTTACAGTTTGAGGGTTTGCCAAACTTCGTCAATATCTTTTTTTGCGCCGCCGAAGTTCGGCCATGCGGTGACGGCGTCGCCCGATTTTCGCGGGATGATGTGAATGTGGAAGTGGGGAACGGATTGCCCCGCGCTCGTGCCGTTGGCATTCAATAAATTTACGCCGTCGTAGCCGCAGTTCTTCACGCAGTGCTCGGCGACAAGTTTCACCGTGCGCATGAGGCGGTCAAGCGTTTCCCCGTCGCAGTCGAGGATGTTTTCAAAGTGCCGTTTCGGAATGGCGAGTATATGCCCGTCCACGTCGCCCGCGATGTCCATGAACACGAGCGTGTGCGCGTCCTCGTACACCTTTTTTGCGGGCAATTCGCCCGATGCGATCTTACAGAAAATACAATCCATTGTGAGTTTTTACTCCTTTTTGCCGATGATGAGGGGGGCGGACTTCGTTGTTCGGGATTCTTCACCCCGCAAGGGGGTTCAGAATGACGCGGAAGATTGCGAGTTTTTTATTTTTTGCCGATAAAGATGAGGGGGACAAACATTTCGGCCGTCAAAGAAGCGTGGTGACCCTTGTGGTGGTGGGCGCGTTCGTGGAGAAGCAGAATGCGGTTGGTCTTGCCCACGGCGATGTAGTCGCCGAGAAGTTTGGCGTGTTCGCCGTTTCCGCCGAAGTAGTTTTCCTTGACGAGTTGTTCGCTCGGATAAAGTTCGTAGTCCTCGCCGTAATTTTTACGGAAGAGCGTTTCAAACTGTTGGCGGCAGTCCGCCTTCACGCGGAACGCCGCGGCGCGGGATTCCATGTAGGGTGGGGCGGCGAGAAGGGACAGAAGTTCTTCGTCCTTGTAGAGTTCGAGGTAGCCTTCAACGTCCACCTGCCCGTGGTCGGCCGTGACGATGAGAAGGGTATCGCGGAGGCTTTCAAACATGGCCTCGGTTTTTGCGCTCAGCCCGCCGATGACCGCCTTCGCCTCTTCGGAGTGCACGCCGAAATGGTGCATGGTGGCGTCGGGCTCATCGCAGTAGGCGTAGACAAACTGTTTGCCCGTGTTTCCGCAAATTGTTTGAATGTGGGCGAAGAGTTCGTCGTGCGAGTGCCAGACGTAGCGGTTTTTATCGTCCTTATCCCAATATTCGGGCACGACGACGCTCGTCGTGTAGTCCGTTTTGGCTTCCTCATAGAAGGGCTTGTAGGGCAGAACTTTGCGGACGTAGCCCGCTTCGATGGGCTCGCCCGTGGCGGCATCGGTCTCGGGGAAGAGGTTGACGACGCGATGAAGTTCCTCGAAGTAGAGGCACCACCCGAACCAGC
This sequence comes from uncultured Clostridia bacterium, assembly GCA_947629875.1. Lineage (GTDB taxonomy): Bacteria > Bacillota > Clostridia > Christensenellales > Borkfalkiaceae > Gallimonas. The sequence goes on along the minus strand of CANRFK010000136.1, from coordinate 1,106 downwards.
CGTGTTCCATGGGGTATTTGTTGGTGAGAAGGGAGGTGGTCGCGTTGGTCGTCGTGGAAGGGAAGGTCGAGGTGAGCGTTTGGCGGATATTGCGGCGCAAAAAGGCGCTTTCGGATAAATTGACGTCGATGGGGTGGGAGCCGAGGCCGTCGAAGATGAGAAAGACGATGTTTTTATAATTTTTTTTGAGTTCCGCGGCAAGCGTGGGCAGGATGGGCTTGTCGTTGGGACAGCCCAAAAACTCCGCGAGCGTCGCAGTGATGTTGAGAATGTTTTCGCTGTAATTCGGTTTGGTGAAGGGTTGCATCGTCTATTGGTCGTCCTCCGGATACATGTAGGGATATTCCGCCTTGTGGGTCTCGCGCACCGCCAAGAGGTCTTGATGGGTCAGAATGCCCGCGTCGAACGCCCCTTGCAGGGAATAAAAGTCGCCGTCTTTCCAGACGATGAGCGCATAGGCCGCATAGTTATAATGGAAATCTACGCCGTCCGCGATCGCTTCGCCCACTACTGTATTGACTGCACCGTCCGGAAGAAGCGATACGACGTGCGCGCCGTCGAATTCTCCGTAGCACTTCACGGTGCTGATTTCGGTTTCGTGGCTCTTGTTGTAGTCGGAAATTATTTTGTCGTGTTCTGTTTCCCCGCAGGCGCAAAGCAGTCCCAAAACCAAGCAAAGCCCGAGGAAGAGCACAAAAAACTTTCTTTTCATACGTCCTCCCGTGATCGGTTTGGCTCTATTATAGCAGACGAAATTTTGCCTGTCAAGCCACAGAAAAACCCGCGCAAAGCCGCGCGGGTCACCACTCTTTTGCTTCTCTGTCCATGGCGCGCTTGACGTCGCGCTCTTTGAGGGCCTGCTTCTTATCGTAGGTGTGCTTGCCCTTGCAGAGGGCGATCTCCACCTTCACGAGGGCGTCCTTGAAGTAAATTTTGAGGGGCACGAGGGTGTAGCCCTTCTCGTTGACCCGCCCCACGATCTTGGAGATTTCGAAGCGGTGCAAAAGCAGTTTTCTGTCCTTGCGCGAATCGCGCGTGGAGAACGCGCCGCTCTTATCGTAGAGGGCGATGTGCATGTTTTTGAGGAAGATCTCGCCGCCGCGGAT
>CANRFK010000135.1 GCA_947629875.1 uncultured Clostridia bacterium | reverse complement strand
CATGTAGACGTCGAGCTTCAAGCCGAAAAACGCCGCCGCCATCGAAAGAGCCGTCCCCCACTGCCCGGCGCCCGTCTCCGTTGTGATGGATGTGAGCCCCTGCTTCTTTGCGTAGTACGCCTGCGCCGCCGCCGAATTGAGCTTGTGGGAACCCGACGTGTTGTTGCCTTCAAATTTATAATAGATCTCGGCGGGCGTGCCGAGGACGCGCTCCAAGAAGTAGGCGCGCACGAGAGGCGACGGGCGGAAGGTCTTGTAGAAGGAGCGGATCTCCTCGGGGATCTCGATGCGCTCGTCCGTTTCGTTGAGCTCCTGATCGACGCACTCCTCGCAAAAGACGGGGGTGAGGTCGGCTTTCGTGCAGGGCTGCTGCGTGGCGGGATTGATGAACGGCGCGTGTTGCGTCTTCATCTGCGCCTTGATGTTGTACCACGTTTTGGGCATCTCCTCTTCCGACAGGTACACCTTGTAAGGGATCTGTTTTGCCATAGTTGTTTCCTCCTTAAAAAATTTTTGACATACAAAAACGGAGCCATTCGCTTGGGACGAATCGCTCCGTGTTGCCACCCAATTTTACGGCAAAATTGCCGCCTCGTTACGGGCGCCATCACGCCCTCTCTCTGTAACGGAAGAGTTCCGTCGGGGCATTACTCCGCAAACTGCGTTTCCTCCCCGCCCTCGGGAATCCATTCGTCCGCCGCAAGTTGCCTTCTTCCCACCGCCGAAAGCTCTCTGTAAACCTGTTTATGCGGATTACTCCTTTCCCTCATCGGTTTTTATTCATTATATCAACTATCTATGCGTCTGTCAATGGGTTTTATAAAATTTTTATAAATTTTTTTGCAAAAAATTTTTTCGCGAAAACAACGGGGAAATTGCTTGACACTTCCCGAATTTTCCTTATAATAGGATATGCTTTTTTGCGCGAGGCGCTCCGGCGCACAAAACGCAACACAGCAAATTATATATTGAGGTGTAGCGCAGTTTGGTAGCGCGCTTGGTTAGGGACCAAGAGGTCGCGTGTTCAAGTCACGTCACCTCAACCAAAAAAGCGGGGTTTTTCAATCAAAAACCCCGCTTTTTTGTATAAAAATGCCATTTTTGAAAAGTTGCCCCGCAATTCTGCCCCGCAATTTTTTGCGCGCGGCGTGCCCCGTCCGCGAGGGCGGGGCATGGCACGGGGCGCGCTCGGATCAGAGCGCCGCAAGGAGCAGGATGGCGGCTATCATCAAATAAAACGCTGTGACGGCAGACGCGGCGCATCCGCAGATGCCGCACACGAGGGTGGCGATGGGCTTTATTTTGCCGCGCCGCTTGCTATCGACAAACTTCATAATGGATTTCACGCCGAAGATGACGGAGACGACAATACCCGCCACCGCGAGGAGAGAGCCGATGACGAGAAGCGCGATGGCCGTGTCCACATCCCCTCCGCTCGCACCGAGGGATACTGCCGCCAACTTATAGAAGACCAACAAGATGATGAGCGAGGCCACGCCGACAATGACCGAGGTGAGCGCCTTGGGGAAGCCGTCCATCCTCGTCCCCGGGTCGGTAGCAGGCGCGACGGGCGCAGCGGGCGCGAAGGGCACCTCCGGCGAGGCGGGGGTGGAAAATTCCCCGAAGATGAGTTCGGCGTTGCGGCAATCATCGCAAAGGCCGTTCTCCGATGCGATCCACTTTCCGCATTTTTTGCAATAAGGCATGTTTGTTTCCTCCTTTTCTTTTTTTATTTCAGAGCGGACTTGAAGAGATGCAAAATCAAGCCCGCAAGTTCCCCGTTGACTTTGCTGTACAGGGCGTGGTCGGCGCCCCCGTAATATGCAGCAGTTCGGCGTGCGAGGGTTTCCCCCTCTGCTTTTTGAGCGCCTTGAGCCCGTCGCGGTCTCCTGCGCCACCCTTCGGCTTTCGCGTGCCCGCCCGTGGCGAAAGAGTTTCGCGGAGCCCTTCAACGGCCGTCGCCCCCGTTCTTGCGCAGCGTGCGGAGATAGCCGGCGGGCGTGAACCATTCGTACCCCCCTTCGAGGAGCATGCCGAGCATCCGCTCGATGCGTTCGAGGAATTGCTTCCGCCCCCGCGTGACATACAGTCTGCTTGCAAACGGGAGCCCCTTGGGGAGGGGCAGCTTCCGCATGACCTCAAACGGGTGCGCGTAGAACAGAAAGGCATCCGAGCGGGCGAGGTGGCGGCGCAAAACAGGCTTTGCGACCGCCCACGGCGTCATGCGCATATATGCCCCGCCGCAGACGGGGAATTTCCCCCACGGCGCGCGGGCAACGGACGGCTTGAATTCGAAGAACCCGTCCTTTTCGTAGACGACGTCGCTGACCTTGCGCCAGCTTGAAAGATCGAGCCTTCCATGGCGTTCATTTCGGTAGTTGAGCGCGCTCGAATCGTAGCAAAACCCGCAACGTTTGAGCGTTTTTATGATGGTTTCGTCGATCCCGAAGCAGGGAGCGCGGTAGCCCACCGCCCCGGCGCCGAGCGTGCGGCGCACCTCCTCCCGCATGGTGAGAAGGGTGGATGTGAGCCGTTCCTCCGTCTGCCCGAGCGCGGGCTCGTGCTCGCGTGCATGGATGGCAAACTCCGTCCCGCGGCGGCCTGCAAGCTGCTTTCCCCACAGCGAGAGCCCCCGCTCGGTGAGAAAGAGCGTGCATTTCGCCCCGTATTTTTCAAACAGGTCGAGGAGCGCAAAGAGCCCCTCTCCCGCCTCGTCGGCAACCTCTTTGCCGCCAAGGCACGTCGTTTCGGAGAATGCCTCGGTATCCAGCGTGAGGAAGGCAGCCTTGCTCATTGCGCCGCCTTCAAAAAATCTTCGATGAGCGCGTCGTAGCGCGCCTCGTTGTTGATGCGGATGTGGGAATGGATCCCCTTATCGAACCAATCTATCTCCTTCTTCTCCGCAGCGCACCGCTCGAACAGCTTTTGGACTTCTTCGGGGACGGAATAGATATCCTCCTTGCTGTAAAAGAAGAGCATGGGCTTTTTCATTTTGTCGATGCAGTGGATGGGCCCGTGGCGCGCGGGGTCCTTCCCCGAGACGAGGATGAGGTAGAACATGACGAGTTCCGCCACGGGGTGCGCAAAGTGCCCCCT
>CANRFK010000134.1 GCA_947629875.1 uncultured Clostridia bacterium | reverse complement strand
TCGCGGATCTCCTCGAGCGTCATGTTCTCGAAGCCGCGGATGCACTCGTTGAAGCCCCTGCCGAGCGCGAGGTGGCAGCTTGCGTTCTCGTCGAACAGCGTATTATAGAAGAGAATGCCCGAATTGTTGATGGGAGAATCATACGCGATGAGCGCGCACTCGCCGAGCATCGAAGCGCCCTCGTCCATTGCGATCATCTTTTCGAGCAAGGCTTGGTTCTTCTCGGCCTTGACCTCCACGACTTTGCCGCCTTCAAAGCGCACCGAGAAGTTCTCGATGAGCTCCCCTTGGTAGGAGAGCGGCTTGGTGGAGTAGACGATGCCCTCCGCATCCCCCGCCTTGGGCGAGATGAAGATCTCCTCGGAGGGGATGTTGGGGTTGAAGTACGCCCCGTCGATGGTCTCCTCGCCGCCTCCGCAGAAGCGGCTGTTCTCGATGAGCCCCACCTTGAAATTTGTGCCGTTGGAGGACTTATATTCGAGCGAGACGAGCTTCATGCGGTTGAGCGCGTCGCACCGCTGGGCGAGCGCGTCGTTGTGGCGGTGCCATTCGCGCACGGGGTCGGGCCCGTCCGCGCGGGAAGCCGCCAAAATGGCGTCCCAAAGTTTTTCCACGGCGGTATTCACCATGAGGCCGGGGAACACCTTCTTTGCCCACGCCTTGCCGGGAACGGCGGCGATGCACCACTGGTATCTGCTCTCCATGCGGTCGCGGTACGGCTTGATTACCTTCGTCCGTGCCGAACGCACGGCGGTGAATTTCTCTTGGTCGATGCCATTGAGTCCGTCGGGGTCGGCGGATTCGAGGTAGAGCTTGGCGGGAAGCGCGGTCGCACCGTATTCGAGCTTTTCGAGCTCCCACTTCTCGAACTTTTCGAGGCTCTCCTGTTTCTGATACTTGTAATGCACGGCGGCGAGCGGCTGGTGAGACCACTCCACCGTTACCTTGCCCGCCCCCGCGCGGTAGAGTTCCTCCACCACATACTCCACGAATTCGGGCTGGTCGAGCTCGGCCTGCACGACGACGGTCTGTCCCTTTTTCACGTTGACGCCCGTCTTGGCGATGAGTTTTGCGTACCGTTTCAACTGTAATTTGTTCATGCTTGTTATTCACTCCTTTTTCTTGGTTTATTATACCGCATTTTTCCGCTTTCGTCAAATGTTCCATAAGAAAAAAGCGGCATTCGCGCCGCGGTTTTCCCTTATTCGAGATGAAGAATTACCCTTCCCTCCGCGAGCGTCCGCTTTACGTCGATGACGCGCTGGTTGGAGGAGCCGCGGAATTTGAGGCGGATGTCCTTCAACTCCTCCTTGAACGCACCGTCCACCAGCACGTCCAAAAGGGAAATGAGCTCCCGCGTCCCCTCGGTGTTTGCCTGCGGCTCTTTGATCCCGCCGCCGAGAAAGGTGTATCCCGTGTAGCACCAGATATCTTTCTGCGGAAAGCGCTCCTTCACGCGCCGCACAAAGGGCAAAAGCGCCCTTTGGTTCTCGGGCTCGAAGGGGTCGCCGCCGAGAAGGGAGAGCCCCGCAATGTAACCGGGCGCAAGAGCCTCCATAAGCTCTTCCTCCACGGCGCCGTCAAAGGGCTTTCCGTAGGAAAAATCCCACGCAATGGCGTTAAAACACCCCTTGCAATGCCGTCTGCAACCCGAAACAAAGAGGGAGACACGAACTCCCTCTCCGTTTGCGATATCACATTTTTTGATCTCCGCGTAATTCATGGCTCACTTTTCCCCCAAGCGGGGCGGCGGAACTTACAGGTGAAGCACGCGGTCTTTGATCTCCTGCGTGCGGCCTTGGTTCCAATACTGCGTGCCGATGTACCCGCAAGTACGGCGCGCAACGTTCATCTTGGATTGGTCGCGGTTGTGGCAGTACGGGCACTCCCACAGAAGTTTGCCGTCCTCCTCGACGATGGCGATCTCGCCGTCGTATCCGCACACCTGGCAATAGTCGCTCTTGGTGTTGAGCTCGGCGTACATGATATTGTCGTAGATGTACTGCATCACGGAGATGACTGCGGGAATATTGTCCTGCATGTTGGGCACTTCCACATAGGAGATGGCGCCGCCGGGCGAGAGCTGCTGGAATTCGCTCTCGAACTTCAATTTGGTGAATGCGTCGATCTTCTCGGTGACGTGGACGTGGTAGCTGTTGGTGATGTAGTTCTTGTCCGTGACCCCGGGAATGATGCCGAACCGCTGTTGCAGGCACTTTGCGAATTTATACGTCGTGCTCTCGAGGGGCGTGCCGTAGAGGGAGAAGTCGATATTTTCCTTCTTCTTCCACTCCTTGCACTTGTCGTTCATGTGCTGCATCACCGAGAGCGCGAACGGCTTGGCGGTCTCGTCGGTGTGGGACTTGCCCGTCATGTACTTCACGCACTCATACAGCCCCGCATAGCCGAGGGAGATGGTCGAATACCCGCCGTAGAGCAGTTTATCGATGGTCTCGCCCTTCTTGAGCCGCGCCAGCGCGCCGTATTGCCAAAGAATGGGCGCCGCGTCGGAGAGCGTTCCCTTCAGCCTGTTGTGGCGGTACATGAGCGCGCGGTAACAAAGTTCCAGCCGCTCGTCGAAGATCTGCCAAAACTTCTCCATATCGCCGCTCGAAGAGAGCGCAACGTCCACGAGGTTGATGGTGACGACGCCTTGGTTGAACCTGCCGTAGTACTTGGGCTTGCCGTTTTCATCCACATAAGGTGTGAGGAAACTGCGGCAGCCCATGCAGGTGTAGCAGTGCCCCTCGCCGTTCTTGTCCACCTTGAACTCGAGCATCTTCTTCTCGGAGATGTAGTCGGGCACCATGCGCTTTGCGGTGCACCGTGCGGCGAGTTCGGTGAGGTAGAAGTACCGGCTCCCCTCGCGCACGTTGTCCTCTTCGAGCACATAGATGAGCTTGGGGAAGGCGGGCGTCACCCATACGCCGGACTCATTCTTGACCCCTTGGATGCGCTGGTTCAAGGTCTCCTCGATGATCATGGCAAGGTCGGCGCGCTCGCGCTCGTTTCTTGCCTCGCCGAGGTACATGAACACCGTCACGAAGGGTGCCTGTCCGTTGGTCGTGAGCAGGGTGACGACCTGATATTGGATGGTCTGGATGCCGCGTTTGAT
>CANRFK010000133.1 GCA_947629875.1 uncultured Clostridia bacterium | reverse complement strand
CGCATCTCGATGCCGCCCGTGCCCATGTAGGCGATGCGGTGGGTATAGCGGAGTTCGTGCATGAGGGCGAGGTTGGGCACAACGTGTCCCGCGCTCCCCCCGCCCGTAAAGAAGATGTATTTCACGCTTACAGTATATTCCCTTCGCCCCGTTTTATTTCCGTCTCCCCCTTGCTTCCCCCTTTTGGGGGAAGTGGCGCGCTCTTGCGCGCCGAAAGGGGTTCCTCATACCGCCCCCCCTTGCTTCCCCCTTTTGGGGGAAGTGGCGCGCTCTTGCGCGCCGAAAGGGGTGCCTCATACCGAATTGCCGCCCGCCGCGCCCCAAAGGGGCGCGGCGGGCGGCAATGAGCTTATTTCTCCACAAAAAAAGCGTGCCCTCCCCGCTTGCGGGGAGGGCACGCTCAATTCTTTCCGAAATCAATCGTTGATATTTTTCTGCCTCTCGTTTACAACTTCCGTATTATACAGCTCTCCCTCTTCAAAGCCGAACACGGGCGCGCCGCTTTCATCAAAGCGCACCTTCATCACGTGCGCGTGGCGGTTGTGGTCGTTGAGGGGGTCGCCCGTGATCTTCTCATAGTTGCGGAAGTGCAAAAGCGTGATGGGCTCGCCGTCGTCGCCCTCCGTGAAGCAGTTGTGCCCGGGGCCGAACAGCTTTTTGCCCGCGTCCGTCTTGAAAACGGGCTTGTTGCGCTTGTGCCAAGAGGTGGGGTCGAGAAGGTCGGCGTTCTCGTCTGCTTCCAGCATCCCCATGCAGTAGCAGGCGCCCGTCGCCGAGGCGGAGAAGGTCACAAAAATTTTGCCCGCATGCTTGATGACGGAGGGGCCCTCGTTCACCCAAAAGCCGCCGTCGCGCTCCCAAGGGTAGTCGGGCGTCGTCAGGAGCACGTGGAAGGTTTTCAGTTTGAAGGGCGTTTCGAGCTCGGCGATGTAGAGGTTGGAGATGGGCTTGATGCCCTTGTCCTCGGTGCCCACCTTCTGCGCCCAGATGATGTACCACCTGCCGCGGTGCTCAAACACCGTCGTATCGAGGGAGAAGTGGGTGAAGGGATAGTCGTCGCCGTCGGCGGGCTGCAACATGCCCGCCTCCACCCATTCGTCCGTCATGGGGTCTTGTCCCTTACAGACGAGGGCATACGGGCGGATGCGCCACTTTTGGGGCTTGTGGCCTGCCGCGAAGTAGATGACCCACTTCCCCATGATATAGTGGATCTCGGGTGCCCAGATATGGCACGCCATCGCGCCGAAGGGGTGTTTTTTCCACACGATGCGCGCGGGCGCCGAGGCAATGCCGTTCACGGTGTCCGCACAGCGGATCTCCACGCGGTCGTAGTCGGGACAGGTGGCGGTGAAGTAATACTTCCCGTCCTTTTTCATGAGATAGGGGTCGGCTCTTTGCAGCACAAGAGGGGAGAGATAGTCAGCCATAACATCCTCAATTATTTGGTTTGTTTTTTATTCCACGGGAGAAGGAAGGCATACCCGCCGATGATGAGCACGGCGACGACGGAGAGAATGACGATGAGCGCGATGCGCCACGCATCCGATTCGCCCCATTCGATCTGCCCCTCCTCCACGGTCGCGGTGTAGGTGACGCCGTCCTTTTCGTAAGCGGCGGTGTAGGTGCCGTCCGCATTTTGATAGAGCCGCGCCTGCACGCGTTCTTCGGTCACAATTTGGTTGCCGTCGGAGCCCGAAAACGTCGCCCCGGGCTTCACATAGCCCAAGGTGTAGTTGTCGTCCGCGTCGCCGAGGGGATCGACGGCGGTGAGATAGGCGACGGGCACATAGCAGCGGGCAACGCTCCGCGTTTTCGTCTCATATTCGATATAGGCGAAGGTATAGCCGCCCAGCGCCGCGTCCCCGCCGCCCTCGTCGATGTAGGAGATCACGGTCACCTTCGTCCCGCGTGTCAGCACGCCCGCCCGCGCGGGAGCCTCCAGAATGCAGGGGAAGTGATAGGCAGGGCAGTCGCTCGAGAGATACCTCTCGCCCGCCGTCTCTTCTTGGGGCGTGGAGGAGAAGGGCTCGCCGATGTCCTCGTTGCGGAAGATCTCCGCCGTGTACACGTGGCCGTCGTATACGGCAACGAGGCTGTAATCCGATTGCCTGTCGAGCACCACGCCGCGCCGCGCCTCATCGTAGCGCTTGTAGCCCGCCGCAAACGCGCGATTGCCTTGGAGGGCGGAGAGGTTCCCGTGTACGCCCACCGCGCCGGGGTTGCAGTCCACGAGTTGCACCCCGTCCGCATCCGCCACCGCGGAGAGCGTCTCCTCGGCGCCACGCAGCACCGTCTCGGAGAGCGTCTCGAGGGTCGCAAGCCCCAACTTTGTCAACTCGCCCGCATTCGACTTTACAATAAAATCGCCGAAGCAGAAGTACACCTCGTCGTCCTCATACCCGAGCGCAAAGGAGACGGGGGAACGGCCGGCGTTGGTGTAGACGTACTTTGTTGCATCGATTTTGGCAATCGATTGCTCTTCCCCATTACGGCAAAGCTCGCCGTTTTCGTTAAGATAGTACAAATTTCCCTCAAAGTCCGCACGAAGGCAGGTGAAATCGTTAGGAAGAGTGATATTCGTCTCTTGGCCTTCGCCGTTTTGCACAAAGGTCTTCTCGGTGAAGCGTTTCACTGTGCCGTTTTGATAGGCAACGAAGAGATCGCCGTAGAGATTCGCCGCGAGCCCCTTAGGGGATGTGCTGACCACGGGAGTTCCGCCGAGTACGCCGCGGTGGTTGACGGAGGTATAGTAAACTTTCCCGAATAAACACGCGACGCCGTTTACGTTGTCCGCGAGCTCAAGGGCGTTTCTCGTTGTTTCTCCCCATTTCCCGTAAATATCGCGCGCATAGGCATAGACGGTATTGTTCGCGGCGGCGGCAATGATCTCGCCGTCCGTTGCAACGAGCGTGGGGGAATAGTCAACAGAGATAATGTCAAAAGAATGCTTTTGCATATCGTAGACGGAGATGCGCTTGTTGTTCGTATCCGCCGTGACGAGGAGACCACCCGCCCGTACAATATCTTTTGCCCCATTCAAGCGGTTGACGGAGTCGGATGAGGAGGAGATCTCGTAATCGGTAAATGTGGCAGTTGCAGTATCGTAGGCGCGGACGGCTTTCCCGTACAAACAGTA
>CANRFK010000132.1 GCA_947629875.1 uncultured Clostridia bacterium | reverse complement strand
ATCCCGTCATCGGGCGGCACAAGGAGATCGAAAAGGTCATCCAGATCCTCTCCCGCCGCACCAAGAACAATCCCGTCTTGGTGGGCGAGCCGGGCGTCGGCAAGAGCGCCGTCATCGAGGGGCTCGCGCAGGCCATTGTGGAAAACCGCGTGCCCGAACTTCTCCGCGGTAAGATCGTGTATTCTCTCGATCTCACGGGGCTTTTGGCGGGCGCGCGCTACCGCGGCGACTTCGAGGCGAGGCTCAAAGGCGTCATCGATTCCATCCGCGCCAACAACCATATCATTCTCTTCATCGATGAGATCCACATGATCGTCGGCGCGGGCGGCTCGCAGGAGAACAACATGGATGCCTCCAACATCTTGAAGCCCATGCTCGCCCGCGGCGAATTGCAGACGGTGGGGGCGACCACCCTCGAGGAGTACCGCAAGTACATCGAAAAGGACGCCGCTTTGGAGCGCCGCTTTACGCCCGTCACCGTCGACCAGCCCACCGTGGAGGATACCATCATCATTTTGACGGGGCTCAAAGATAAGTACGAGGCGCACCACAACGTCGTCATCACCGATGAGGCCATCGAGGCGGCGGCGAGCCTCTCCGACCGCTACATTACCGACCGCTTCCTGCCCGACAAGGCCATCGACCTTATAGACGAGGCGGCGAGCCGCGCGCGGCTCAATTCCTTCAACGGGCCCGTGGAACTGCACGAGGCGGAGGATAAGCTGAAGCGCCTCGAAACGGCGCGCGAAACGGCGCGCAAGTGGCGCGACGAGGTGAAATTCAACCAGCTTTCCAAAGAAATTGAAGAGACCAACGCCGAGATCGAGCGCATGGAGGACGAGTGGAACCAAAAGCGCAACGATACGCACATCACCATCGGCATGGAGGAGATCGCCGCCATCGTCTCCGACCGCACGGGCGTGCCAATTTTGAAGCTCACCGAGGCGGAGAGCGAGCGGCTCATGCACCTCGAAGAGGAGCTGCACCGCCGCATCATCGGACAGGATGAGGCCGTCTCCGCCGTGTCGCGCGCCATCCGCCGCGCCCGCGCCGGGCTCAAGGATCCCAATAAACCCATCGGCTCGTTCATCTTCGTGGGGCCCACGGGCGTGGGCAAGACCGACCTCTGCAAGGCGCTCGCCGAGAGCATGTTCGGCGACGAGAGGCTGATGATCCGCCTCGATATGTCCGAGTACATGGAGAAGGCCTCCGTCTCCAAACTCATCGGCGCGCCCCCGGGCTACGTCGGGTTCGACGACAACCAATCGGGGCTTCTCACCGAGCGCATCAGAAGAAAGCCGTACTCCGTCGTCCTCTTCGACGAGATCGAAAAGGCGCACCCCGACGTGTTCAACATCCTGCTGCAAATTCTCGACGACGGCAGGCTGACCGACAACAAGGGCAGGGTGGTGAGTTTCAAGAATACCGTGCTCATCATGACCTCCAACGTCGGCGCGCACGCTGTCAAGGAGCCCTCGCTCGGGTTCTCGTTCGATAGCGACAGCCGTGAGTACGAGGACATGAAGGAGAACATCGAGAACGCCCTGAAACAGCAGTTCCGCCCCGAATTTTTGAACAGGCTGGACGACATCATCATCTTCCACAAACTCTCCAAATCGGACGCTGCGAAGATCTGCGATAAAATTCTTATGGGACTTGAAAAGCGTTTGACAGAACGGGGCATGACGCTGAAAGTGAGTTCCCGCGCGCGGAGCAAACTCGTGGACGAGGGGTACAGCGAGGAATTCGGCGCAAGGCCGCTGAAACGTGCCGTCCAAAAACTTGTGGAAGATCGCCTCTCCGAAGAAATTTTGCAGGGCAACATCCGCCCCGATGCGGCGATCGTCGTCGACGAGCAGGACGGCAAGATCGTCTTTTCGCAAGAATAAAAAGCAAAAATATTTTATAAAGGGATGCGCCCCGCGGCTTCGCCGCGGGGCGCATCCCTTTTGGAGGAAGATAAAATTTGCGGGCGGAATTTTTGCGGAAAGCGAAAAACTTTTATTCAAAACATTATAAATTTTACCATATGAAAGTTCCCTGTTGCGTAGCGCGCTGCCGCCGCCCTTGCGGCGCCCGCGCGCTACGCAACAGGGAACTTTTTTCTTCCGCCGCCGCGCCTCAGCCCGCTCACTTTCCTCTTCACAATGTAATAATATCATGAAAATTTTCCGTTTTGAAAGATGTATGCCAAACTTTTTGCAAAAAGTTAAAAAAATTTTTTTGCCCCTCTATGGGGAGACGTTATTATAATAAAGGCAACAAAGAAAATTTTTCAGTTTTAATTAAAACCTTGAAAAATGCGGATAAGCGTGATATAATACGATAGTAGGATGTATAAGGGTTTATTGGCATGATTGTACAAGAAAAAAACATTTCAATCGAAAAATCGAATGGACGATTTTATACGCCCAAATTTATCGTGCAAAATATTTTAGATATGTCGGGCTATTATGGCGTTGGCATTGTAAAAAAGCACGTCATAGATAACAGTTGCGGTGACGGCGCATTTCTAGTTGAGATTGTCAAGCGTTATTGCGAAAGCGCAAAACAGGTTGGATTATCCAATGAAGAGATTGCCAAAGATTTATGTTTTTATGTTCATGGCATAGAGATTGATAAAGAAGAATGCGAAAAGTGCATACGGAACGTTAGTGGTATGGCACAGTCTTTTGATATTCCTTCCGTCGAATGGGACATTCGTTGTGCCGATACGATGGAAGTGAATGACTATAACGGGAAAATGGATTTTGTTTTGGGAAATCCTCCCTATGTGCGAGTGCATAATGTTGGCGATTCCTTTGATCGTGTGAAACAGTTTGCATTTGCACAAACGGGAATGACAGATTTTTATATTGTCTTTTATGAAATCGGACTGAAAATGCTCAACCCAAATGGCGTTTTGGGCTATATCACTCCCAGCTCATTTTTTAATAGTCTTGCGGGTGAAACCTTGCGTAAACACCTCATTAACAATAATTTGATAGAAAAAATCATTGATCTGCAACATTATCAAGCCTTTGCGGCGACTACCTATACTACGATTGTTATATTGAAAAAAACGAGAGATACAAATATTACGTCTTACTATCAGTTTGACGAAAAAAACAGAATACCTTATTATGTCGAAAATCTAACGCCTGACGATTTCTATATTTGCAACAACTTCTATTTCTCAAATAAAAATGCCCTTCACCTGCTCAAAAAAA
>CANRFK010000131.1 GCA_947629875.1 uncultured Clostridia bacterium | reverse complement strand
CGCGCTCGGTCGCCGAGGCAAACACCTTCTCCGCGTCCGTCGTCACCTTGAACGACGTGTCGCCCGTGTACAGACTGTACAGTTTCTGCACGTAGTAGCTCGCCGAGCCGTACGCCTTCTTGCCGTCGAACCAGATGAGGTTGGGACACCACTGCTGGTAGCCGAGGCGGGCGAAGAGCGGCGCGAAGGACTTCATCACGACGACGTCGGCGTTGCGCTCCATGCCCGTCATGAACGCCGATTCGGCGAGCGCGCCCTCCCAGCAGTTGGACTGCGGCGCGTTGAAGAGTGCGGCGCCCGAGCCCGGTACGTGGCAGGCGTATTCGCCCGCGTACACCTTGCCGATGCGGGGATATTTATCGTACATCGTCACATTGTCGTACATCCACTGCGGCGGGACGTAGAAGTGCTCATCTGCGCAATAGACAAAGTTCGGGTTCTTTTCGAGGTTTTCGCGCGTCCACTTCCATGCGCTCTCGTAGCTCTCGGTGCCCACGGTGGGCCCCACCGTGCCCACAATTTTGATCTCGGGATACTTCTCGTGGATGCGCTTTTCAAACAGTTCAAAGCGCTTATAGAACTCGTTGGGGCGTTCCACGCCGTCCTTCTGCTTGGGGGAGGCCTCCCACTGCTCGTTGCCGACGCCGAGGTATTCGAGATGGAAGGGTTCGGGGTGCCCCATATCGGCGCGCACCCTGCCCCAGACGGTATCGGCGCCGCCGTTGGCGAACTCCACGACGTCCAACGCCTCCTGAATGTACGTCTCGAGTTCGGGGTCGCCGAGCGGGACGAACTCCGTAGACATGTACTGGCAGGCGATGCCCACCGAGACGACGGGCAGCGGCTTTGCGCCGAGGTATTCGCACAGGCGGAAATATTCGTAGTAGCCGATGCCGAGCGTCTGCCCGTAGTGGGAGTACTCGGAGCGGAAGTTGTTTTCGGGCCCCGTGGCGTGCACCGCCCAGCGGTTCCAATTGTGCCGCCGCCGCTCGGGCATCCCGATGGACTCCTTCCAGAGATACCGGTTGGCGATGCTGTTTCCCTCGACGACGCAGCCGCCCGGGAAGCGCAGAAAGCCCGGCTTCATCTCCTTCATGAGCTCGGCGAGGTCGCGGCGGAACACGCCCATGATGGCGTTTTCGGGGATCATGGAGAAGGCGTCGATGTGCACGGTGCCCTCCTTTTCGAGGCGGAACACAAAGTCGGCCTTCTCGGCATCCGCCTTGGCTTTGAGGCGGAAGTCGTAATGATGCCATGCGCCGTCGGCCTTGAGCTTCACCTTCTTTTCGGCGAGGGCGATGCCGTTCTGATACACGCCGACGAACGCCTTTCCCTTGTAGTCGTAGGAGCGGGCATAGAAGGAAATTTTATAGCCCATGCCCTTGGTGAGGTAGACGCCGTCGTACGCCTTATTTTTGACGCCCGCGCCCGCAGGGGCGGTGAGGCGCATGTAGTGCGGGTTCTCGGGGAAGAGCGGGCGGTCGGTCTTGATCTTCATGCCCACCTGCGCGCCATCGGGGTACGCCGTCCAGCCGTAGCCGCCGTCCTCTTCGACGATGTATCTGTCCCACTCGCCGTAGACGTTCTTTGCCTCGAAATTTCTGTTTTCGAGAAGTTCGGCGTAGAGGCCGCCGTCTAAATCGTAATTCAAATCTTCGAAGAAGAGCCCCACGCCGCCCGGCGTTACGGGGACTTTGCCCT
The DNA here is from genome assembly GCA_947629875.1 of uncultured Clostridia bacterium. Classification (GTDB taxonomy): domain Bacteria; phylum Bacillota; class Clostridia; order Christensenellales; family Borkfalkiaceae; genus Gallimonas. Next base: position 1,739 of record CANRFK010000131.1, on the reverse strand, counting down.
CTTCGGTGATGGAAATTTTCATACTGTCTCCTTTCCCGCTCTGCGGGATACTGCTTTGATTATAGCACAAAAATGGCGGAATGGATAGCTTTTTTCGATTTGTTTGCGGGAAACGTGCGGGGCGGGATGACACCCCCTCACCCGCTGCGCGGGAGCTCCCCCTCAAGGGGGAGCCAAGGGTTAGGACGCTGCGCGGGAGCTCCTTAACAGAGAGGGAGCACAGGGACAAGCCACACCCCCGTCCCTACGGGACACCCCATTGCGGAGAAAGGCTCCACAAATCATACGGTCGCCTTTCCCGAAAGCCTCAAGGAAGGCTCCCACGGAGGGGGCAGAATTGGGAAGGCTCACGTGGAGGGGGATTGATCGGACTTCGTTTTTCGGGATCCTTCGCGGATAAGCCGCTGCAAACTGCGTAAAGCAATTCGGCTCAGGATGACGCGTTAATCCCTGCGCGGGGCAGAATGACGCGGAAAATTAAGGGTGTGCCCCACCCCCCTACCCCCCTCCCAAGGAGGGGGCAGAATAAGGTAGAGATCCCTCGACTACGCTCGGTATGACATTTTTTATAGTGGGGCGATATGAGGAGCCCCACCCTCTTAATCCCCTTCCCGTGGAGGGGGCAAGATACACTCGCCCGCTACGCGGGCTCGGTATGAGGAAGCCCACCCCCGCCCCCTACGGGGCACCCCCCTCCAAGGAGGGGGCTATGCGGGGCGTTATTCGATGCTGTGCGCGATGAAGGTGATATGGTCGGCGGCGCGCTCCAAGTTGCCCACGAGGTTGATGAACACGCTCGCGTTCTGCGGCTGGCATCTGCCCTCGTTGAGGCGCTTGATGTGCCGCTCCACGAGGACGCGGCGGGCGGCGTCGATCTCATCTTCCAAGGCGTCGAGCTCGGAAAGTTTTTCCCTGTCCTTTTGCAGGAAAATTTCGAGGGCGAGCGCATAGAGGCGTTTGATTTTTTCGAACATGGCCTGCGTCATCTCCAGAAATTCGTCGGAAAAGACGAGCTCGTCCTCCACGTAGTGGCGGGTGTATTTGGTGACGTTATCGGCGAGTTCGCCGATACGCACAATGTCGTTGAGCACGTAGTGCAGGGTGGAGACGGTCTGCTCGTCCTCGATGACGAGGGGCGAGGCGGACAGCTTCACGAGGTAGGAGACCCCCTTCTTGTTGGCCTCGGCAAGTTCGGCGTTCTGCTCGGCGACGCGATGCGCCACCCTTTCGTCCTTCGCGATGAAGCCCCCGAACGCCGCGGTGAGCGTATCCATCGAAAAGGAGAACACCTTGCCCGTCTGCTGATACAAAAAGCCGAGCGCGACGGAGGGAGAGCGCAGGAGGCGTTCATCGAGATCGCCGAAGATATCCTCTTTCTTCTCCGCTTTCTTCTTTTCGGGAATGATGTGTTCGGCGAGCCACACAAAGACCTTGATGAAGGGCAGAAAGAGCAGGGCGTTGACGACGTTGAAGAGGGTGTGGAAGGTGGCGATCTGCAGGGTCGCCTCGATGCCGCCGGGGCGCTCGGCGGGAAAGATGCCCGCGAGGACGGTATCGGCAAAGCCCGTCCAACAGACCAAAATGATCATGAAGATGACGGCGCCGAAGAGGTTGAACATAAAGTGGATGAGGGCGGCGCGCTTGGCGTTGGTGCTCGCCCCGAGCGACGAGATGAGCGCGGTGACGCAGGTGCCGATGTTCGACCCGATGATGATGTAGAGCGGGGCGTTTCCGCCGCC
>CANRFK010000130.1 GCA_947629875.1 uncultured Clostridia bacterium | reverse complement strand
TTTCCCGCGCCCGAGAGGCCGATGATGCCGTAGATGGCGCCGTCCTCTATGGTGAGGTTGATATCCTCGAGCGCCACAACGTCGCCTGCGGCGGCGGAATAGGTCTTGTTGAGATGAATGAGCTCTATCATACGTTTCTCCGTTCAGGGGCATGAAAAAGGCCCGCAGGCGGGTTGCCTCGGGCCGAATTGATTGAGTTACCGCGATTTCAAAGCACCGCCGATAACCCGCACACTTCTGCCCGGGCAACCGACATGCACATGTAACCGTTGTAGACTGATGTAGCTTTCATACTTTCCTCTCGGGCGGGAATTCCCGCACACGATTTGAGCCGATTATACCATTGCAAAAAAGTTCTGTCAAGGAATTTTTATGCAAAAACAAAAATTTTTTTCGCAGATAATTCCTCGCGCGACGAATAAAATACGCGCGGAAAAATTTTTCTCGGGGGGCGGGACGGGAGGCGCGGGAAAAACCTTACTTTTTCAGCTTCTCCATCATGTCGACGATGTCCTGCACCGTCTTTACGTTCTCCACGTCGCTCTCGGGAAGGGTGATGCCGTACTCATCCTCGAGCGCCATCATGAGCTCCACCACGTCGAGCGAATCGGCGCCGAGGTCCTTCACGACCTCCTGTTCGGGCTTGATGGTCGAAGCGTCTATCCCGAGCTGATCGGCAAGCATCTTACAAACTTTCTCAAACATAGTTACTCCTTAACGCACGGCGTGCGTGATGATTTTTTCTAATTGTAACCGAAATCCCCGCGCTTGTCAACCCTTTTGTGAAAATTCCCGCGTTCGCGCACCCACGGCGAAAATGCCCGCAAGCGCTACCCGCCACGCCTCCCCCGAAAACCGCGGGTTGGCGGGCGACGTGGAGGGCAGTTTTCTTGCGCGCGGCGCAAGTTCGGGAAAGTTCTCCGCAAGAAGGCGGAACGCCGTCGCCCCGTTGCAGAGAATGGGCATGTCCCCCCTTGCGACGCGCGGGATATCGGCGACGGCGGGCGCGGAGATGGAGACATCCGCCGAGCCCACGATCTCGCAGCTTTGCACCACGTCCCACAGCGCAACGCCCCGCCGCAGCAAAAATTCCCGCTTTTTCTCCACCGTCATAGGCGGCTCCTCGCCGAAAAACGTGCACACCGTGCGCCAGAACCTGTTCTGCGGATTGCCGTAGTAGAACCCCTCGGCGCGGCTCTTCACGGAGGGAAAACTGCCCAAAATGAGCACGCGGCTGTTCCCGTCAAAGACGGGCTCAAACCCCTCAATTCTCACAGTGTTATGCCCTTTTTGAGATTTCCGACGCTCGCCACGGCAACATGCGACAAATCGAGACTGCCCTTGATGGTCGCCTCGGCGTCCTCCCGCGTGAGGGCGGCGATCTCCGCCATGCGCCGCTCGAAGTCGTAAATTTCGTTGTTGTAGATGAGTTCCCGCCCGTAGAGGAGCATCTGCGAAGAGGTGTTCTCCTGCGAGAAGATACTGCCCGATTTGAGCTGTTCCCGCCCGCGCAAAAACTCCTCATCGGTGAGCCCCTCGCGGCAGAGGGTCCCGATGACTTCCAAGACGGCCTTCGCGGCGTCCTCCGCATTCTTGGGATTGACGGCCGCATACACGGCGAGAATGCCCGTCTCCGCGTAGTGAGACGTGTACGAATAGACGGAATAGGCAAGCCCCAGCTCCTCGCGCACCCGCTTGAAGAGGCGGGAGGAAAGGCCGCCGCCCAAGGCCGTATTCATCACCTGCACGGCGGGCATGCTGTCGTCCCCCCGCGCGACAGTGGAAAACGCAAACGCAAAGTGCGCCTGCTCGATGGGCTTCTTCTTGAAGAGGTTGTCCGTGCGGAACAAAACGTGCTTCTCGCGCTGCACAAAGCGGGTCTTTTTCATGCCGCCGAAGTACTTTTCGGTAAGTTTCAACGCCACCTCGGGGTCGATGTTCCCCGCAAACGAGACGACGATGTTCTCGGGGCAGTACCGCTCCTCCTTGTAGGCGAAGAGGTCGTCGCGCGTGAAATTCTTCACATTCTCGGCGGGGCCCAAAATATTTCTTCCGTAGTTGTCCCCTCCGAAGGCGGCGCGGGCGAGCATATCGAGGCACAGATCCTCGGGCGAATCCTCGTCCATGTTGATCTCCTCGAGCACCACGCCCTTCTCGCGCGCCATCTCCTCCTCGGGGAAGTTGGCGTTGAGGAAGAGCTCCGAGAGCATCGCAAACGCCTCCTCGGCGTGGTCTGTCGTCGACTTGCAGTAGTAGCACGTCATGTCCTTACCCGTGAAGGCGTTCACCTGCGCGCCGAGCGCGTCGAAGGCGTCGGAAATTTGAAAGGCGGAGTACTTGTCCGTCCCCTTGAACTGCAGATGTTCGATGAAGTGCGAAATGCCGTCCTCTCTGTCCGTCTCGTAGGCGGAGCCCGTGCCGACGAGCACGCCCATCGTCACCGAGAGAAGCCCCTCCATGCGCTTGACGACGACGCGCACGCCCGAGTCCAATGTCCTGTTTACGATCATAGTATCTCCTTTGTTCAACCCAAATTTTCTCCCACCGCAATGGCGCGGAGGCCGTGTTCCTTATAGTATGTCAAAATGCGCGGGAGCGCCTTCAAGGTGTGCTCCATGGGGTGCATGAGAATGAGCTCCCCGCCCTCGATGTCCTTCGTGGCGCGGGAGAAGCACAGCTCCTCATCCTTGTCCCGCCAATCGACGGTGTCCCTGCTCCACAGCACCGTTTTGAGCCCCAAGCTCTCCGCGGCCTTCACCGTGTCGTCGTTGTACGCCCCCGAGGGCGGCGCGAACAATTTAACTTCCACGCCCGCAATGCGCGCAAGGTACTCCACGCTCGTGCGGATCTCCCCCTCGTTGCCCTCGTAGGAGAGCTTGTCGTGCTCGCGGTGAAAGTACCCGTGCGAGCCGATTTCCTGACCCCGTCTTGCAATTTCCTTCACGCAGTCGGTGTTGTCGTCCGCCCAGCAGCCGCCCAAAAAGAAGGTCGCCTTCGCGCCGTATTCGTCGAGCACGTCCAAAATCTCGTAGACGGTCTCCGTGCCCCAATACACGTTGAACATGAGGGAGACGCCGTCCGCCGACGCGCCCCTTCGGAACACGCGTTCATCGACGCCCGAGGCGGGCGAAGAGGCGGGCAGAAAGCAGAACGTCGCAACGACGACGAGCACGGCGGCGAGGATGCCGTTCGTGAGAAACGCGACCGCGCGGGAAGACAACTTTTTCAACAGTTTACCTCATAGACGGGAAATTATCTATCCCATTCTATTGAGGAAAAGCGGCATTTATGCGTTCAGCGGAGGGTGACGATGGTCACGCCGCTCTCTCCCTCGCCGTATTTGCCGAGGCGGAACTCCTCCACCCGCGGATGTTTTTTGAGGAATGCGTGCACGGCGGCGCGCAGTTTGCCCGTGCCCATGCCGTGGACGATGCGCACCTCTTTGCTTCCCGCGAGCAGGGC
>CANRFK010000129.1 GCA_947629875.1 uncultured Clostridia bacterium | reverse complement strand
AAGATGAACTACGCCGAGATGCTCCGCGCCCACAAGGCGACGGGGGCGGACTGCACGATCGCCGCCATCGAGGTGCCCATCAAGGAGGCCTCCCGCTTCGGCGTTCTCAACTGCAACCCCGACGGTTCCATCTACGAGTTCGAGGAGAAACCCAAGGTTCCGAAGAGCAACCTCGCCTCCATGGGCATCTACATCTTTACGGCGGAAAAACTCTTCAAATATCTCGCGGCGGACGACGCCGACCCGAACTCCGAAAAGGACTTCGGCAAGAACGTCCTGCCCGCCATGCTGAATGCGGGCGAAAAGATGTTCTCGTACCGCTTCAAGGGCTATTGGAAGGACGTGGGCACCATTTCCTCTCTTTGGGAATCCAACATGGATCTCTTGGGCGAGGAGCCCGTGTTCGACGTTGCCGACAGCGATTGGAAGATCCATTCGCGCAACCCGCTCGCGCCGCCCGAATACATCGGGGACAAGGCGAAGGTGGGCAACTCCATGGTAGCGCTCGGGTGTGAGATCGAGGGCGCCGTGGAAAATTCCGTGCTCGCCGCGGGGGTCGTCGTCGAGGAGGGCGCGATCGTCCGGGACAGCGTTCTGATGGCGGGCACCGTCGTAAAGAAGGGCGCCGAGGTCATCTACTCCATCGTCGACGAGAACGTCGTCATCGAAGAGGGTGCGATCGTCGGCGAGGACAAGGAGAAGAAGGCGGGCATTGCCGTGCTCGGCAGAAACATCACGGTCGCCGCGGGTGCGAAAGTTGCGGGCGGCCAGATCATCGACAAGGATTACAAGGGGGAATAAGAAGATGGCTCATTCCATGGTTGGCGTTATTTTTTCCAATATTCACGATGAAAACGTGCCCGAACTTTCCCGCCACAGGACGATGGCATCCATTCCCTTCGGCGGAAGGTACCGCCTCATCGACTTCGCGCTCTCCAACATGGTGAACTCGGGGATCACGACGGTGGGCATCGTCACCAAGAACAACTACCAGTCGCTCATCGACCATCTGGGCAGCGGAAAGGATTGGGATCTTGCCCGGAAAGACGGCGGCATCATTTTACTTCCGCCGTACTCCGACGAGACGGATACGCCGTACACGACCCGCCTCGAAGCATTGAAGAGCATCACGGGCTTTCTCAATCACCGCAACGAGGACTACGTCGTCATCTCCGACTGCGATGGCATCGCGCGCATGGATATTGCGGACATCGTGCGCTATCACGAGGAAAAGGGCGCGGACATCACGATGGTGTATCATGAGGAGACCGACGTCGAATCCTCGTACTACATTTCGCTCATGCCCGACGAGACGGGGCGCATCAAGGGATTGAAGATCAACCCCAAGCGCAACGGGAAGAAGTTCAACCTGTATGTGAACGTGATGGTGATGAGCAGGGAATTCCTTATCAACACCATTCAGGATGCGGTGACGCGCGGTCTCGTGAGCTTCGGGCGGGACATTCTCACCAAGAATGTGGATACCCTCAAAATTTACGGCTATGCGTTCAAGGGCTTCTATGCGAATATCTCTTCCATCCAGAAGTACTACGAATACAACATGGCGCTCCTCAAAAAGGACGTCCGCGACGAGCTTTTCGGCGCGCGCGACATCTACACCAAGGTGCGCGACAGTGCGCCGAGCAAGTACAACGACGACGCGACGGTGAAAAATTCGCTCATCTCGGACGGGTGCGTCATCGACGGAACGGTGGAGAACTGCATTCTCTTCCGCGGCGTGAAAGTCGGAAAGGGGAGCGTCGTCAAGAACTCCATCATCATGCAGGACACCGTCATCGGAGACGGCGCGCACCTCGACTGCGTCATCACGGATAAGAACGTCGTCATCCGCGACAGGAGAAATCTTGCGGGGTGCGAGGCGCTTCCTTACTTTGTTGCCAAGGGCAGAATGTTATAAAAAGCGCGGTCACGCGTGGAAATAGGGGGAATAAGATGAGTACAACAAAAAAAACAACCAAAAAACCGACCAAACAGACGGAAGAAAAAATCGTTGCGCCCATCGAGGCCATAGAACTCAACGAGGAGACGCCCGCCATGGAGGCGCCCGCGGAGGTCGAAGTGGAGGCAAAGAAGAAAATTCTGTTCGTCGCCTCCGAGGCAGCTCCCTTCATTGCGACGGGCGGGCTTGCGGAGGTCATCGGGTCTCTCTCCAAGGCGCTCGCAAAGAACGACCGCTACGATGTGCGCGTCATCATTCCGCTCTATCAGGACATCAAGAAGGAATTCCGCAAGGATTTCAAGTTCATCGGCAACATCTTTGTGCCGCTCTCGTGGAGAAACCAGTACTGCGGCATCTTCGAGTACACGACGGACAACGTGACCTACTACTTTGTGGATAACGAATATTACTTCAAGCGCCCCGGGTGCTACGGCTACTACGACGACGGCGAGCGGTTTGCCTTCTTCTGCCGCAGCGTGATGGAGATTTTGGGCTTTGTGGGGTTCTATCCCGACATTCTGCACTGCCACGACTGGCAGGCGGCGCTCGCGGCTCTGTACCTCAAAACCATCTATTGCTTCCGCCCGGAGTATCAGTTCATCCGCGCGGTATTCACCATTCACAACATCGAATATCAGGGCAAATATTCCCTCGATATCCTCGAAGATCTCTTCGGCATTTCCTACCGCTTCCAATATCTTGTGGAGTATGACCGCTGCATCAACCTCATGAAGGGGGCAATCGAGTGCTGCGAGCGGTTCTCGACGGTCTCCCCGACGTATGCGGGCGAGATCAAGGATCCGTATTATGCGCATGGGCTGGACGGGATCGTGCGGCGCAACGAGTTCAAACTGTGCGGCATTCTCAACGGCATCGACCCCGACTATTACGACCCCGCGACGGACGCTGCGCTCTTTGCAAATTATTCGGCGGAGGACATTGCACCCAAGGCCATCTGTAAGGACGAGTTGCAGCGCATGCTCAATTTGCCCGTGAAGCCCGAGACGCCCGTCATCGCCATGATCACGCGGCTCGTGGCGCACAAGGGGCTCGACCTCGTGAAGGAGGTCATCGAGCAAATTTTGCGGCAGGATGTGCAGTTTGTGCTCCTCGGGACGGGCGATGCCTCCTATGAAGCGTACTTCTCCGACCTCGCAAGGCGGTATCAGGGGAAGGTGGCGACCGTCATCACCTTCAATTCCGATCTCTCCCGCAAGATTTATTCGGGTGCAGATCTCTTCCTCATGCCCTCCAAGAGCGAGCCGTGCGGGCTCTCGCAGATGATCGCTTCGCGCTACGGCACCGTTGCCATCGTCAGAGAGACGGGCGGGCTTCGGGACAGCATCACGCCGTACGGCGCGGGCGGGAACGGGTTCACCTTCCACGACTACAACGCGCACGATATGATGTACGTCATCAACGAGGCGCTCGGCGTGTACCGCAACAGGGAAGAGTGGGAGAACCTCGTGAAAAAGGCAATGAAAACGGACTTTTCGTGGGCTACATCCGCGAAATATTACGAAGGGCTCTACCTCGATAT
>CANRFK010000128.1 GCA_947629875.1 uncultured Clostridia bacterium | reverse complement strand
ACGAAGGTGTTTTCGGGCGGGACGGAGAGCGCGGTATGTACGGCACGGCGGACGCCGCGGCAAAATCCGCAGTTGTGGGCTACGATGACTTGCACTTAATTCTCTCCCCTCTCTCCCGGGACGCCTGCTTTGTTCTTTCCGGCATTCTTGCCCTTCTTCGCCTTTTTCTTGTTCCTGCGGGAGGCGCGGAACTCTTCCCGCAGCGCATAGAGGCGGTTTTTGAGTTTTTCGTCGGCTTCGGCGTACTCCTCGGGGGTGAGTTTGCGGCCGTAGTATTCCGAGAGTTCCATGGGCTCGCCGAACACGACGTGCGTGAGGCGAAACGGCTTGGGCCGCTCGCAGAGGACAAACGGAATGACGGGGGTCTTCGTCTTGATGGACATGAGCGCCGCGCCGCCGTGGAAGGGCAAAAATTCTTCGTCGGACTTCTTGTTGCGCGTGCCCTCGGGGAACATGGAGATCTTCTCCCCGTTTTTGAGGACTTTGAGCGCCTCCATGAGCGTGCGGATATCCGAACCGTCGCGCATGACGCCGATGGCGCCGATGCGCTGTCCCCACTTGGCGAGCACGGGAGCTTCGAGAAGGGGTTGCTTGGCGAGATAGTGGATGCCTTCCCACGTTGTGCGGGCGGGATAGAAGATATCCCAGATCGTGTAGTGGTTTCCGTAATAGATGTATGCGCCCTTGCCCACTTTCTTGTGCCCGAGAAGGCGGTACGGAAAGAGAAGAAAATGAAGCGGAACGAACAAGACGCGCAGGAAATTCATGAAGTGCATGATGTGCTTCCCCTTTTTGTTTGCGGGGAAAAGCCGCACGGTTTTGTTCCATGCGGCGCGTTTTGCACGCTTTTTTGCGCGTTTTTCTGCTTTTTTGGCCGCTCTGCGCTCCTTGCGGGTGAGCGGTTTCGCCTCTTTTTCCTCTTCGGGCATTAAATTTTCTCCTGCATTTTTTGTTTGACGGCGGCGACGACTTCCTCGATGGAAAGATCAGACGTATCGATGAGCACGGCGTCCTCCGCCTGCTTCAAGGGGGCGAGCGCGCGGCTCATATCCTGCTCGTCACGGCGGATGATCTCCGCTTTGAGTTCTACAAAATCCACAACTTCGCCCTTGGCGGTGAGCTCGTCGTAGCGGCGGCGGGCGCGCACTTCGGGGCTCGCCGTGAGGTAAAATTTGAAATCGGCTTCGGGCAGAACGAAGGTACCGATATCCCGTCCGTCCAGAACGCAACTCATTTTGGAGGCGATCTCGCGCTGTTTTTCCACGAGCTTCATCCTGACGCTCGCATACTTTGAGACGGTGGAAGCCGCCATGGAAACAGGCGGCTTACGGATGGCCTCGGAGACGTCCCTCTCGCCGAGAAGCGTCTTTTGCACGCCGTTTTCATAGACGACGTCGAGTTTTAAGGTGCGCATGAGGTCGACGATGGCCGCCTCGTTCTCGAGATCGACCTTGCTCTCCAACGCATAGAGCGCGACGGCGCGGTACATGGCGCCCGTATCGAGATAGAGAATGTTGTAGTCGGCCGCGAGGCGCTTTGCGACGGTGGATTTGCCGCTGCCTGCAGGCCCATCGATGGCGACGTTGAACTTATCGAGATCCTTGCGCAAAACTTTCGCGCCGCGCAGATACACGTGCTTGGGCGCAAAATCCTTTTCCACAAAGAGCATGGCGCGGATGCACAGCGGAAGCCCGCCCTCGATATCGGGCTCCTGCGCCGAGAAGAGCGAACAACTTGCATAGCCCGCCTCGCGTGCCGCCTTCGCGGGATAGTAGGAATGGATATCCGACGTGCTCGAAAAGACGATGCTGACGATCTCGCCGATCTTGACGCCGTTGCGGCTCTCGATCTGCTCCAAGAGCTCGCCGACCGCCTTTTGGATCTCCTCTTTTTGGTCGCAGGGAATGGTTGTTGCGCCGCGAATGACTACCATAAGTGCCTCCGTTCTTTTGTATGTGATTATACCGCCGCGCGCCGAAAAAGTCAATGGGTTGAAGCGGTTTTTAATATTACGTCACGCATAATACTATGCAAAATGGCTTATTTTGTGTTTTTGCCTGCGCAATAACCCGTGGAAAAGGCAATTTGCAGGTTAAATCCGCCCGTGTAGGCGTCGACGTCGAGTGCCTCTCCGCAAAAGTATAGCCCTTTCACCTTTTTGCTCTCCATCGTCTTGGGGTCGACCTCGGAAAGCGAGACGCCGCCCGAAGTTACGACGGCCTCCTCGAATCCGCGCAGTTTTGTGGGGCGAAGCGGAAGGGATTTGAGCGCGGAGATAAGGCGCGCCCTATCCTCCCGCGTGACGGCGTTCGCCTGTTTGATGGGGGAAATATTTGCCGCTTGCAGGACGGGCACGGTGAGCGCGGCGGGTAGAAGCCCGCGCATGACGTTCTTCATCTGTTCGTTCTTGCGCTCTGAAAAGTCGCGCACGAGGCGGGCATCGAGGTTTTTTTCGTCCAAGGCGGGCTTGAAGTCGAGCGTCAAGCTGATTTCGCTCAGCGGCAGGCGGTTGATTTCCGCCGAGAGCGTCAGGACGAGCGGCCCCGAAATGCCGTAATGCGTGAAGAGAAGTTCGCCGAGGCGGGACGAGAGCACCTTTTCGCCGCGGCGCGCCGTCAAGACGACGTTCTTGAGGGTGACGCCCTGTGCTTCCCCGATCGGCGCGGAGAGTTCCAGCCCGACGAGGGAGGGAATGCACGGCGTAATTGCGTGCCCCGCCTCCGCTGCAAAGCGGTAGCCGTCGCCCGTGGAGCCCGTGGACGGATAGGCGAGCCCGCCCGTTGCGACAATGACGGCGTCGGCGGTGAGGTCGCCATTGGAGGTATGAAGGAGGAATGAGGGCGTATCGCCTTCCTCCGCAAGCACCCCCTCAGTCACTTCGTGACAGCTCCTCCTGAAGGGGGCGCCAAGAAAAATGCGCTGTACTTCGGTGTTCAATAAAATTTTGACGCCGAGGCGGGTACAGGCGGTGACGAGCGTCTTGGTGACGTCGCTCGCGTGGTCGCTTGCGGGAAAGACGCGGTTTCCGCGCTCCATTTTGAGCGCAAGGCCGTTTTCCTCCATAAATTGCATGGTGCGCGCGGGCGGGAAGGCGTAAATGGCGCCCGTCAGAAACTTTCTGCCGCGGACGACATTCTCCAAAAACTCGTCGGGCGGGCAATCGTTGGTGAGGTTGCACCTGCCCTTCCCCGTGATATAGATCTTTTTTCCGAGTTTTTCGTTCTTTTCGACGAGGGTGACTTTGTTTCCGTTCTCCGCCGCGGCATACGCCGCCATGAGCCCCGAGGCTCCCCCGCCGATGACGACGACCTCTTTCATGCGTTCACCGTATTTGCAAAGCGCGGGGATAACTCCTCGCGCCCTTTTTCCTTATTTATACGGGATAGACCCCCGTTTTGGCGAGGTCAGAGTCGACCCCGTCGTTTTTCGCCTTGCGCCATTTGAAGAAATTTTCGGCGACTTCGGGGAAGGAGGCGTAGGAGAGAACGTCCTCCTCCTGCGTGTAGTAGCCCTTGGCGATGACCTCGGCCTTGAGTTTTTCGTACTCGGG
>CANRFK010000127.1 GCA_947629875.1 uncultured Clostridia bacterium | reverse complement strand
CCTTTGAAAAGCTCAACGATGTCAACTCCCAGCTCGGGCCCGAGATGAAGTCGACGGGGGAAGTTCTCGGCATCGGCAAGAACATCGAGGAGGCGCTCTTCAAGGGGCTCGTCTCGGCGGGCTTCAAGATGTGCCACCCCACCAAGGAGAAACCCGTAGGCGTGTATTTCTCTGTCAACGATCAGGATAAGTTCGAGATCGTCTCCATTGCAAAGAAGTTCGCCGACCTCGGCTGCAATCTCTACGCGACGGCGGGCACGGCGAAGGTCATCTCCGACCTCGGCATCGATGTGACGCGCGTGGAGCACTACAACGCGACGACGCAGGTCTCGAGGCTCATGGACGATGGGAAGATCGACTACATCATCTACACGGGCAAGACGGACGTAGACAGCATTGCCGACTATATTGCGCTCCACCACCACGCCATTTTGCTCGGCGTTGCCGTGCTCACGTCCCTCGATACCGCCAACGCGCTGTGCGACATCATCGCGAGCAAGTTCACGGAGTACAACACCGAACTCGTGGATATCAACAACCTGCGCAAGAAGAGGACGGAACTGCACTTCACCAAGATGCAGTCGTGCGGGAACGACTATATCTACTTTGAGAATATGGACGGGGCGATCACCTGCCCCGAATCGCTCGCCGTCAACTTCGTCAGCCGCCATTACGGCATCGGCGGCGACGGCATCGTGCTCATCGAGAAGTCCGACGTTGCCGACGCCAAGATGCGCATCTTCAACCAGGACGGCTCGGAGGGGAACATGGCGGGCAACGCCATTCGGTGCGTCGCCAAGTACCTCCACGAGAAGGGCATTGTGAAGGGCGAGACCATGACCATCGACACGATGAGCGGCATCAAGACGGTGAAGGTGTTCTCCTTCAACGGCATTGTGTCCTCGGCGAGTGTAAATTTGGGACTTGCGGAGTTCCGCGGCGAGAAAATTCCCTCGGTGTGGAAGGGGGAGAGAATCATAAAGGAGCCCATGGAGATCGAGGGGGCGATGTATGACGTCACCCTCGTCAACCTCGGCAACCCGCACTGCGTCATCTTCTGCGACAAGGTGGACGATGTGCCCGTGGGAACGCTCGGCCCCAAAATAGAGAACAGCAAGTACTTCCCGCAGCGCACCAATGTGGAGTTTGTGCGCGTCGTCAACGAGACGACCGTCAAGATGCGCGTGTGGGAGCGCGGCAACGGCGAGACGTGGGCGTGCGGCACGGGCGCTGCGGCGGCGGCCGTCGCAAGCGTGATGTGCGGTTATTGCCGCCGTGATGCCGATATCACCGTAAAGGTGCGCGGGGGAGACCTCATCGTGCGGTATTCCTCCGACGGTTCGGTGACGCTCACAGGGAACGTGGAAAAAATTTACGAAGGGACGGTGGAGTTCTGATGCAGAGAGATAAATTTTATGAGGAGAGCGCGGTCTCCAATCGGAGCAAGAGAGAGAGCAAGCTGTATACCGCATTTTTGGTCGTGGCGGTGTTCTTCTTTATCATCGGCGGGATCATGGTGTTTTTCTCCTATTCGCAGATCTCGAACACGCTCAAAAGCACGGTTCTGAACACCAACGGGAAGGTGGTCTACATTGTGGGCTGGATCGCCATGCTCGTGATGGATCTCATCATCGGGATCGTCTTATTCCGTCTCAAAAACCGCTTCAACGTGAGCTACGATTATACCTACGTGGACGACGAAGTGCGCTTCACCAAGGTGTTCAACGGGCGGCGGCGGAAACATATTGCGACCGTCACGATGGATAATCTTCTGCGCATCGGCTATTGCGACAAGCCCTCGTATGAGAACGCGCTCCGCGAGTTGCGGGGAAGAAAGCCCAACATTCTGACGCCGAACAAGACGCCCGCCGAGGAGAAATTCCGCATCTATCTCCTCGTGAATACGTCGTTTGAGCGCAAGATCTATGTGCTCGAATGCAGAAAGGAGATGCTCGAATATCTCGTGTTCGCGGCGGGAAGAAATAAGTGGGTGAGCGAATGATCTACCTCGACAATGCCGCGACGACGGCTCCGGACAGCACGGCCGTTGCGCGGGCGCAGACCTTTTTGCAGGAAAATTTTTATAATCCCTCCGCGATCTACGGCGGAGGTTTTTCCGTGCACTCCGCCCTCAAAGAGGCGCGCGAGGGGTTGCTTTCCCGCATTGCAGACCCTGCGAAGTTTGACCTTATCTTCACTTCGGGGGGCACGGAGGGCGACAACCACGCCATCTTTTCGGGCGCGCGGCGCGGCAACGCCGTGACGACGAGGGGGGAGCATGCCGCCGTGTTCGAGAGCTTTACCGAGCTCAAAAACCGCGGCGCAGAGCCCCGCTTTGCGCCGATCTGTAAGGACGGCAGGGTGGAGAAAGAGGCGCTTCTCTCGCTTGTGGATGAAAAGACGGCGCTCGTCTCCGTCGTGCACGTCAACAACGAGACGGGGGCGGTCAACGATATCTTTGCGCTCGCCCGCGCCGTGAAGCAAAAAAATCCGCGCACGCTCTTCCATGCCGATGGCGTGCAGGCGTTCGGAAAGATCCCCGTGTGGCTGACGGGAGACATCGACCTCTATACGGTGAGCGCGCACAAGATCGGCGGTTTGAAGGGGACGGGCGCGCTCTTGAAGCGGAAAAACCTCGTACTTTCGCCCCTTGTGTATGGCGGCGGGCAGGAAAACGGGCTTCGCAGCGGCACGGAGAACGTGTTCGGCATCATGGCGTTTTCTTATGCCGCAGAGAAAAAATTTGCCTCGATGGAGGCGGACGGGCGGCGGCTCACGAAACTTCGCGAGCGGCTGTGGGAGCTTCTCGATAAAAATATCTTCATCCGCATTTCGCCCGAGGACGGCACGCCGTACATTTTGGCAACTTCGGCGGTAGGGATGCGCGGCGAGGTGCTCGTGCGCATGCTGTGGGAGCGCGGCGTTGTGGCGGGGACGGGCAGCGCCTGTTCTTCGCGCCACCGCTTCAGCCGCGTGCTCACGGCGTGCGGGTACGACGAAAGGACGATGGACGGGGCGCTCCGCTGGAGTTTTTCGCCCGCAACGACGGAGGAAGAAGTGGACCGCGCGGCGGAAATCGCAAACGACGTCGCCGCGGCGTTCAAGGGGAATTTATGATGGAAAAAGTGGTCATCATCCGCTATGCGGAAATTCATCTGAAGGGCAAGAACAGGGGATATTTCGAGCGCGTGTTTATCATCAATCTCGAGCGCGCCCTCAAAGGACTGCGCCATGAACTGCACCGCACGAGCGGGCGATACCTCGTGGAGAAGTTCGATGAAGCGCGCTACGAGGAGATCATGGAGCGCATTTTACGCGTGTTCGGCGTGCACTCCTGCTCCGAGGGTCTGCTTGTTCCAAACGATATGGATAGCGTCTTCGAGGCGGCGAAGTGCGTTGCGCCCGCGGGCGGGACGTTCAAGGTGGAGACCCACCGCGCCGATAAGAAGTTCCCGCTGACCTCGATGGAGATCAGCGCGGAGATCGGCGGGCGGCTCCTTGCCCACAATCACGCCCTCAAAGAAGCAGGAGCCCCGGCCCGGCGGCGCCGAG
>CANRFK010000126.1 GCA_947629875.1 uncultured Clostridia bacterium | reverse complement strand
TGGTGACCTTGCCGGGAATCGAACCCGGGATTGCGCCGTGAGAGGGCGCCGTCTTAACCGCTTGACCACAAGGCCGTGGAAATTTAATTTTGTCGCTTTGTAGTCGCTTTAACCGCTACTTCGCCCCAGTGGGGGCTCGTGCCGCCCTTGGTAGACGAATGGTGCGGGCGGGGTGACCACAAGGCCGCATCAAATTACGTTGCAAGTATATCATATCCTGCGGGATCTTGCAACCGATTTTGCGCGACTTTGTGCAAAAATTTTCCGCGCTTCGGCACAAATTTTGCATGTTTTTGCGCAAAAATTTCCGTAAAAAAAGACATCCGCCTGTGCCGCATTTCGGAAAAAGGTGAACCCGCTTCTCGCAGGTGGGTGCGCTGCGGGGAAGAAATCAGACTTTCCGCGTTTTCACGTAGACCTCGCCTATCCTCCGCGACAGCAACTCCCGGTTAAAAACTGTGGATTACCGCGTATCCCGAACTCCGTACACCGCAGGTGTCTTCTTTATTATAGCAAACAAAGCCGCGAATGGCAACCGTACAGCGAAAATTGTATATGGATTTTTTTGGGAGAACTCCCGCCGCCGCGTTTTCCTTCCGCCCCGCGGCAGTCCCAAGTTCCCGTCGCCGCCGCCCGCAGCCTATCTCCGCCCGCCGCCGAGCCCCATAGACCGCGCCTTACAGATTGCGGAAGGCGTCGGTGAGGATGCCGAGCTCCTTTTCGTAATTGATGCCGTACTTTTTATCCTCGACCTCCACGGCGGTGCGCTCGATGGCTCGGCTGCAAAACTCCGCAGAGACCGCAAGCGCGCCCTTCAAAGAGAACCCGCCGCCGATGCACCCCGCAAACGCCGCGGCAAACACGTCGCCCGCGCCGTGAAAATTGCCCTCCACCTTGTGGAGCCGCATCGTCTGTTCGCCGCCGTCCCAATAATAGAGGCGGTAGCCCTCCTTGGTGTCCGCGCCCGTAATGACGGGATGGGGGCACACTTCGGCGAGTTTTTTGAGCGCCTTGGAAAAATCCCGCTCTCCCGTCAATAAAAAGCTCTCCGTCTCGTTGGGCAGAATGTAGTCGGCGACGGCGCACAGCCCGAGCATCTCCCTTGCAAAGCCCTCGTCGAAGCCCTTATAGAAGGTGAAATTGTCCCCCAAGACGGGATCCACCACAAACTTGCCGCCCGGTTTCAGGAAGCGCTTTTTCAGCCCCTTGACGAACTCCACTTGCGCGCGGCTACCCAAATACCCGCTGTAAATGACGTCGTACGCAAGACCCAACGTCTCCCAGTGCTTGCAAATTTTCTCCATCTCGCCGTCGAGGCCGAGGAAGGTGTACCCCGTAAAGCCGCCCGTGTGGGTGGAGAGGAGGGCAGTGGGCAGAATATCCACCGTCGCGCCGCAGGCGGAGAGCACGGGCAGGGCGACGGTGAGGGAGCATTTTCCCACGCAGGAAATATCGTTTACGGCAAGAGCGCGCATATTGACCTCCGATGTTTTCACCTGTTATTATATCCGCGCCCGCGCGAAATGACAAGCGATTTGCAAAAAATTCTTACAATGCCCCCCAAAATTGTTTACAAAATGAAGAAATTGTGCTATGATGAATCCGATGAAAAAGGTCATTGAAGTCGAAGATCTGTGCTGCAAGAAGTGCGCGGAGCGCGCCGAAAAGAAGTTGCTTCTTTTGGATGGCGTCTCGGGCGCCAAGGCCAACTTCAAAAAGGGCGTCATCTTTGTCGAGAGCGACCTTTCGGATGAAGAACTCTCGGCGTGCGTCGAGGATGCGGGCTTCAAAGTCAAAGAGATTCGCCCGCGCAAGGGCATTTTCGGGTGAAACCATGAACGATAATCTCATTATGCAACTTATCTACCGCACCGTGCTGTGCTGCGTCTCGCTCCTCGCGGTGCTCCTGACGTTCGGCGTCTTCTATGCGGGGCAGGGGCCCACGACACCGACGTGGGAATTTCTCAAATACTACACCAATCTCTCCAACTATTTCGTATTTGCCGTGTCCGTGGCGGGGTTCGTACACACCGTAAGGCGGGTACAGGCGGGCGAGAGGAGGGGCTACTGCCGCGCATGGCGCACCATGCGGTTCATGACTGTCGTCATGATCCTCGTCACCTTCCTCGTCTACCTCATCCTGCTCGGGAAGCCCTTCACCGCGGACTTCTGGCGCAACATCGGCAATTTGTCCTATCACGTCGTCGCGCCGCTCCTCTTCATCGCAGATTACATTGTCTTTGAGGAGAAGCGCACCGTCTCGGTCTTTGCGCCGCTCTATAGCCTCATCATTCCGCTCGTGTACGTCGCGTATATCTTTGTTCTCGGCGCGGCGATCCCCGGGTTCGAATATCCCTATTTCTTCCTCAATGTGAACAAGCTCGGCTACGGCGGCGTGTGTATTTGGGTGCTCATCCTGCTCGTCGTATTCACGGTGCTCGGCTATCTTTTGTGGCTGTGGAACCGCTTCGGCAAGTTCGACGGGAAGTGGAAGTGCGATTTCCACAATATTCTCCTGCGCAAGAAGACGCCTGCAACGGACGGCGAAGAGAAGCCCGCACCGTCGGACGGCGGGGAGGGCGGCAAAGAGGACAAGGCGGCGTAAAAACTGCCGCAAAACGCTTGCCTTTTGGCGCAGGAAGGGGTATAATACAGGAAAATCCATAGAGGCGTTTACGGAGGACGCGTCCGCACCGACAGACCGCTCAAAGAGAGTTCCCGCAAGGTGAAAGGGGAACAGCGGAGCGATGCGGGTATCACCTCTCAGCCTGCGGGGAGAACACAGCAGTAACTCCGCACGGCGTCGCGGCCCGTTATCCCCGCGGCAAATGATCGTTTGTTTTGGTGGTTGATATGCCTTCGCGTATTCCGAAACGCGGAGGTTTTATTTTATGAAAAGGAGTATGGCATGTACAAAAAGGTAGATACGTCTCTCAACTTTGTGGAGCGCGAAAAGGAGATCGCGGACTTCTGGAAGGAGAACCATATCTTCGAGAAGTCGGTGGAAAAGAACGTCGGCGGCGAGGAATTTTCCTTCTTCGACGGCCCCCCCACGGCCAACGGCAAGCCGCACATCGGGCACGTTTTAACGCGCTCCGTCAAGGACGCCATCCCCCGCTACCGCACGATGAAGGGGTACCATGTCCTCCGCAAGGCGGGCTGGGATACGCACGGGTTGCCCGTCGAACTCGAAGTGGAAAAATCGCTCGGTCTCGACGGCAAGAAGCAGATCGAGACGTACGGCATCGAGCCCTTCAACAAGAAGTGCAAGGAATCGGTGTGGAAATATCAGGGCGAGTGGGAGAAAATGAGCGAGCGCGTCGGCTATTGGGTGGATATGGAACACCCCTACGTCACGTACCACGACGACTACATCGAGTCGGTGTGGTGGGCGCTCAAAGAGATGCACAAGAAGGGGCTCCTCTATAAGGGGCACAAGATCGTTCCCTATTGCCCGCGGTGCGGAACGGCGCTCTCCTCGCATGAGGTCGCACAGGGCTATAAGGATGTCAAGGAGACCTCCGTCATCGCCCGTTTTGCGGTAATGGGGTC
>CANRFK010000125.1 GCA_947629875.1 uncultured Clostridia bacterium | reverse complement strand
TGGAAAATCAGATCCGCCGCGGGTTCGTGACGGCAAGAGAGGGGGAGCGCGTGGGCATTGCGGGCGCCTACGTCTATGACGAAAAGGGCGTGCTCGCCGTCCGCGGCGTGACCTCGCTGTGCATCCGCATCCCGCATGCCATCGAGGGGTGCGCGGAGGAGATCTACGCGGCGTGCTTCAAGGGCGGCATCAGGTCGGTGCTCCTGCTTGCGCCGCCCGGGGAGGGAAAGACGACGCTGCTGCGCGATCTGTGCCGCCTCGTCTGCCGCCGCTTAAAGTGCAATGTGCTCGTGAGCGATGAGCGGGGAGAACTTTCGGCGGGGGATCTCGGCGAGACGGCCGATGTCATCCGCTTTGCGGATAAGCTTACCGCCTTCACGGCGGGTATCCGCGCCATGCGCCCCGAGGCCATCGTGACGGACGAACTTCTCCCCGAGGACTATGCGGCCGTGCGCCGCGCAGTGGAGAGCGGGATCGCTGTGCTCGCTTCGGCGCATCTGAAAAAATACGAGGACGTGCCGCAAAAACTGTTCGCGCGGTACGTCGTTTTAGACGGGCTTGGGAAAGTGGGGGCGATCCTCGGGGAGGACGGACATGTTGTGGCTTAAAATTCTCATTGCGGCGGCCGTGGTCGCCGCGGGGACGGCGGGCGGATACCTCGCCGCCAATAAATACCGCGCGAGGAAGAAGTTCTACGCGCAGTTTTCGGCCTTCAACGAGCGCTATCTCAATGAACTCGGCTACGCGCGGAAGCCGCTCGACGCCTTCTTGAAGCAATATCCCTACACGGGCGATTTCGCCAAATCGTTGAAGGCGTTTTCCGAGCGGCGCGACCCGAAGATCAATTATTCCTATCTGACAGCGGAGGAGCGGGCGGAGTGCGCCGACTATTTCGCCATGCTCGGCAAAGGCGACAGCCTCTCCCAGAGGAATTTTTTTGCCGCAAAAAAGGCGGGGCTCGAGGAAAAGCGTGCTTCGAGCGAAAAGGAAGCCAAATCGCGGGGCTCGCTCTACCTGAAACTCGGCATTCTTTCGGGGCTCGCCGTCGTCATTCTCATCGTATAACATGGATATTTCGATCATCTTCAAACTCGCGGCGATCGGCATCATCATCACCATCGTCTGCCAAATTCTGAAAAAATCCGACCGTGACGATATCGCCACCGTCGTGACCATCGTGGGGCTCGTCATTGCGCTCACGGTGGCCGTCACGATGATCGGCGACCTGTTTTCGACCATACGGGAGATCTTCGGGGTCTATTGACGATGGAAATCTTTCAGCTCATCGGCATTGCGTTCGTCACGGCCGTCGCCGCCCTGCTCCTGAAGGAGACGAAGCCCGAGCTCGCGTTTGCCGTAACGGTGGCGGGGGGCATTATCTTGCTCCTCTTTGTGTTTGACGTTTTAAGGGACAACCTCGCCATCTTTGGGGAAATTGCCGACGCGACGGGGATCGACTCCTCGCTCGTCAAAATTTTGTTGAAGATGGTGGGGATCGGATATCTTGTGGAGTTCAGTGCGGGCATTCTGAAGGATTTCGGGCAAAATTCCACGGCGGACAAGCTGATTTTGGGTGGGAAAGTCATCATTTTGGTGTTGGCGATCCCCATTTTGCGCAGTGTGCTCTCGCTCGTTTTACAACTTTTGAGGTTGATATGATGCAACGTTACCCGCTACGGACACGGACGGTGCGGAAAAAACCGCTCAAAAAAGTCGTGCTGCTGCTTGCCGGCTTGCTTGTGCTTGTGCTGCTTCTGTGCGCCAACGCCGTGCCTGCAAATAAGGGCACGGAGGAGCCCGTCGGCGGCATGGAGGAGGTGGAGAAGAACATCGACGAGCTCATAGAGGGGCTGGATACGGAGGAACTGCAAAAATATCTCGATTCGCTCTCGGAATTTCGCGGGATCAATATCAAAGAGCGGCTGAAAAAACTGATTACGGGAGATTATTCGCTCGAATACGGTTCCATGACCGAGGCGATTTTGGCGCTCGTGTGGGAGGAAGGCAGGGCAATGATCCCCGCATTTGCCATCATTTTGGCGATCGCTCTGCTCTGTGGCATCCTTAACTCTGCGAAAAGTGGCTTTATTGATAGTACTATGTCAGACATAATACACTTCGTAGGGTACATTGCGGCGGGGGCGACCGTGCTTGCCTGTCTCATCGGCATCCTCGACAGCGGCTTTTCGGCGCTCAGAGAGATGCAGAAGCAAATGCAGATCGTGTATCCCTTGCTGCTCACCCTGATGGCGGCGAGCGGGGGCGCCGTCTCTGCGGGGGTATTCCGTCCCGCCGTCGCCTTCATGAGCAGCGCCATCACCGAGCTCTTCATGTCCGTCGTGCTGCCTTCCTCCGTCATCGTCATCATTCTTGCCTTCATCGGAAATCTGACGAGCGAGGTGCGCACCGAGCGGCTGGGGGATCTCTTCAAGAGCATCTGCAAGTGGCTTGTGGGGCTCACGCTCGCCATTATGAGCATCTTTCTCACCGTGCAGGGCATCACCTCCGCACAGTACGACGGCCTCTCGCTCCGCGCCGCAAAGTATCTCTCGGGCTCCGTGCCGCTCGTGGGCGGATTTTTGTCGGGCGGAATGGAGCTCGTCGTCGCGGGAAGTGCCCTCATCAAGAACGCGCTCGGCTCGTTTTCCGTCTTTTTGCTGTTTGCGACCGTCCTGCGTCCCGTCCTCCTCATCGCCGCGTTCCAACTCTTCCTGCGCCTCTCCGCCGCGGCGACCGAACCCGTCGGCGGCAAGATCTCGCCCTTTCTCTCCCGCCTTGCGGGGGACTGCGGCTACTTCCTGGCGGGAATTTTGTGCATCGCCTTCCTATATTTTATCACGCTTGTTCTGCTCATCTGCGCGACGGGGGTCATTTTCTGATGAAAACCTACATTTTGAGTATTGTGGGCGCCGTGCTCATCTCCGCCGTCATCACGATGATCACCCCGAGCGGTAAGATGGGGAAATTCGTGAAGGGGGGAATGAAGCTGTTCACCCTCGTCGTGCTCATTGCGCCCTTCGTGAGTTGGTTCCGTAGCGGGGAATTGTCGCTTGCCGCCGGCGTTCTGGAAGAGGATGACGGCTACTTTGCCGCCTGTGCCGAGATGCTTGCGGAGCAGGATGAGGAGGAGATCGCCGCCGCCGTGCACAAGGAGTTCGGCGTCGAGGCGACGGCAGAGGTCAGGCGCAGGGCCGATGCGACGTTTGCCCGTGAAAAAATCACGGTAAAAATTTCCGATTTCGGCATATCCGGACAAGGGGAGCATAAAGATATTGTGAGCCGCGTCCAAGCCTTCCTCGTTGAGCGGTACGGCGACATCGCGGAGGTAACATGAACACGGAGCGCATCAAAAAACTGTTTCACAGCAGAGCATTTCGTATCGTTGCCGTGTGCATCGGGGCGTTCGTGTTGCTGTTTGCCGTCTGGCGGGTGTTTTTCTCGGGAGGGAAGAGCAAGTCTGCCGATACGTACAGCCCGACGTCGCTCGAGGAGCGGCTCGCGCAACTGTTGGATGAGATTGAGGGCGTGGACGGCGCAACGGTGTACTTATCGCTGATGTGCGTTCAGGCGTTGTCGCTGCTGG
>CANRFK010000124.1 GCA_947629875.1 uncultured Clostridia bacterium | reverse complement strand
TCGTAATCGTTGGACGTGAGCCCCTCGCGGGCGTCGGTGAAGAACAGGATGACGTCGGCGGTATCGACGGCGAGCGACGCCTGAAGTGCGATCTGCTTCCACATGGTATCGTCACTGTGCGTCTCCAGCCCGCCCGTATCGATGAGGGTGAACGGCCTTCCCCGCCACTCGCATTCCACGGTGATACGGTCGCGCGTGACGCCCGGCCTGTTTTCGGTGATGGAAATTTTTCGCCCTGCCACCCTGTTGAAAAAGGTACTCTTCCCCACATTGGGGCGGCCGACGATGGCGACGACGGGTCTTGCCATAACTTCTCCTTGCTATCCTCTTATAGTGTGAGCCCCAAGATGTTGCCCACGATGAACGCGACGAGCGCGACGATGTAGACGATCTTCCACGCAAGGCTCTTGCGGTAGACGAAGTACCATGCGGGAATGGCGATAGCGGCGAGCAGGCAGTACTGCGCGACGGTGCTCACCGTGCGGATGGCCGCCGCATCGCCCGTTTTGGTGAGAATGAGTTTGAGGAGGGGCTCCAAAAGCATCAGAAGCGCCGCCAGAACGAGCACGGCAAAGGCGAAAAAGTCGCAAAAGCGCGCGCTCTTCCGCTTCTTTTCCGATTGGTGGAGCTGCAACTCGAGATTGCGGATGCGCTCCTCCTTCTTCTCCTCCTCCTTTTCGCGGCGCTTGCGCGCACGGCGGGATTCCTTCCTTGTCTCCTCGGCCTGCATTGCCGCGGGCTCGGCCTCTGCGGGGGCGAGCTCCTCTTCCCTTTCGGGGCGCTTTTTCTTCTTGCCGAACAGCGACTGCTTCTCCTGCAGGGCGTCCGCCTCGGCGCGCGCCTCCCGCGCGGCCTGTTCGGCTTCCTCCGCCCGCCGCTCCGCTTCTTCCGCCTGCCGCTGTATCCTCTTCTTTCTTCCGAACATACTCTTCCTCCGTTATGCCTTGCCCGATTCCCCTCGTAAAATTTGCAAAATGCGTTCAAAATAACCGGGGAGCGGCGCCTCAAACGTCATGCGCTCGCCCGTTGTGGGCTGGGTGAGCGTGAGGCGGAAGGCGTGCAACAGCTGCCCCGAAAGCGCAAAACGCTGCTTTTTATAGCCGTAGAGCTTGTCCCCGACGACGGGGTGCCCCACATACTTTGCGTGCACGCGGATCTGGTGCGTTCTGCCCGTTTTCAGCTCAAACCGCACGAGGGCGTACTCGCGGAATTTCTCTTCGACGAAAAAATATGTCTCGGCGCGCCGCCCCTTGCCCGCAGGCAAGACTGCCATTTTGAGACGGTCATTGGAATCCCTTCCGATCTGCGTGACGATGTGCCCCTCGTCCTCCTTGGGGACGCCCTCCAAAAGGGCGAGATACTCGCGCTTTGCCGATTTTTCGGCAATCTGGCGGGAGAGGGAGAGGTGGGCTGTATCGTTCTTGGCGACGACCATGAGACCCGACGTATCCTTATCGAGGCGGTGCACGATGCCGGGACGCATCGCCCCGCCCACGCCGCTCAGATCGTGCAGGCGGTATAGGAGCGCGTTGACGAGGGTGCCCGAATGGTTGCCCGCGCCCGCATGCACCGTCATGCCCTGCGCCTTGTTGACAACGGCCATGTCGGCGTCCTCATAGACGATGTCGAGCGGGATATCCTCGGGGACGGCAAATGTGGGAATGGGGTCGGGAATTTCCACCGCCGCCTCATCGCCGATGCGGAGAACGTGCCCCGCCTTGACGGGCGCGCCGTTCACGAAAACGCGCCCCTCGTCCGCCAACTTTTTGACGGCAGAGCGCGTGAGAGATGCGCGTTCGCTCAAAAATACGTCGGCTCGGACGGCGGCATCGGCGACGTAAGATCTTCTATCCATTGTCCTCTTCGTCCGTCTTTTTTGCGTCCGTTTCGTCCGTCTTTTTTGCGTCCTCTTCGGAGGGCTCTTCCCCCTCCTCACGGCGGGAGCGGTCGAACACGACGACCTCCTCAAACGCGCCCTCCTCCGCCTGCGACGGGCGGACGGGCTCCTCGGAGACCTCCCCCGTAAAGCCGTTCTTCTTCGCCTCGGCTTCCTCGTCGAGTTTCTTGCCCTCCGCGCGCCACTTCTTGGTGATGGGGAACACGGCGCGGGGCCCGATGAAGAGGATGCAGAAGGCGAGCGCGACGGCGCCGAGGGTGATGCAGAAATCGGCAATGTTGCACACGCCGAAATGGATGCGCGTCAGGTCGATGAAATCGCGCACGGCCGCGCCGTAGTAGATCTCCCCCCCTTCGCTGAACACGTTGGTTGCGCCTAAAATGGAGAAATAGAGCCTATCGAAGAGATTCCCGAGCGCGCCCGCGATGATGATGGCGAGGCACACCCGCACGGGGAAATTGTGCTTGAACACCGTAAAAAACAGCGCGATGAGCCCGCCGATGAGAAAGAACGTGAGGATGGTGACGACGATCATCGCGACGGGGTTGTCCGCCGCGAGGCCGAAGGCGATGCCCGGGTTGAACATGAAATTGATGCGCACGATCCCGAGGAAATAATTATCCTGATGCACGCCCGTCATGAGGAGCTTGGTGAGAAGGTCGATAAAGAAGAAGATGAGCACGATGAGCGTGCAGCCGAGCGTCTGCATCGTGCGCTGTTTTAAGGTGTATTTCTCTTTCATTCGCCGTCCTCCATGAGCCCCAAATCTCTGCACAGTTTTTCGAGGTCGAGCGGCTCCTTGGGGGAGATGACCTCGTCCATATCGAACACGTAGTCCTCTTCTTCGCCGCCGAGACGGCTTTCAAGTTCCTCGTTGAACGCCGCAAACGCCGCGACGTCCTCCTCGTCAGGATATTTCTTTTGCAGGCGGTCGAGCATGAGGCGGCACTTTTCGGCAAGGAGCGCAAGCTCCTTCCTCTCGTTCTCCGCCAAACGCGCGCTCTCCGCGCGGATGCGCTCGCCCTCCTTTTGGGCGGAGACGAGCGCCTCGCCCACGCTGCCGCGCTCCCCTTCGAGCTCCAAGACGCGGGCGCGGAGCCGCCTGTTCTCCTCTTTGAGTTCCTCCGACGCCGCCCTTTGGCGGACGAGCACGCCCTCGTATTCCTCTTTGAGGCGCAGCACCAACTTTTTTACATCCTTTTCGGTGAACAAACGGAACACGACGTTTACGCTCCTTTCCCGCTTTCCTGCACCATGGCGCGCTTCAAATCGTACAACTTCTGCGAGAGATCCACCTTATAGATATGCGGCATATCCTGCCGTGTGTACTCCTCCCAGAACCTTGCATACTCCTCCGCGCGGTAGGCGGAAATTTCTTGGAGGGAATAGACGGGCGCGACGCGCTTCCCCCCCTCGATGAGGGGCGCAAGCAACTTGCGGGCGCGGAAATTTTGCACCGTCATGTGCTTCCAGCGCTCCACGGGATGATAGAGTTCGAGCGGCGCGCTCTCATCCACCGTCTCCCCCGCACGGGTGATATAGTCGGCGATCGCCTTGTCCGTCTCCCGATCGTAGATGCGCCAGACCTCTTTGAGGGACGGGTTGGTGATCTTCTCCGTCGTATCGGATAACTTTATTTTGGGAATTTCGACGCCGTTTTCGTAGACGGCGGCGAGTTTATACACCCCGCCGAGCGCGGGAAGATCGGCGCTCGTGATGAGCTTGGTGCCCACGCCCCA
>CANRFK010000123.1 GCA_947629875.1 uncultured Clostridia bacterium | reverse complement strand
ATGAGGTTGAGGTTTTCATCGAACACGCCCAGAACTTTGCCGAGCCTGTCCAAATTTACGGTATCCACCGAAGCCGTTGTAGCCGTAATGTTCCTCCTATCCGAAGTTCAGCGCCGCCTCGCGGTGCGCATAGCCCGTGAGAATGCAGCCGTTCTCCGTCTTTTCCGTATGTATTTCCGTGAGGTCGCCGTAGTCGAGGAAGGCCTGAAAGCGCGCCCCCTCTTCGCCGAGCGCATACTCCGTGCGGACGGGAAACCCCACCTTTGCCCGCGCGATGACGATGACCTCTCTCTGCTCCTCGCCGTAGAGCGCGAAATCCGAAACGAGCACGTCGCCCGCCTTCACGCTGTCGCCCACCGCAAAATTGGGCGTGCCGCGGATGACGACCATCTCCTCCAAAATCCCCTCTGCGGGGCTTATGAGCGCGCCCGCTTCCAGCGGCTTGGCGTCGCCCGCGACTTCCACATCGACGGTGAGCACCGCGCCCTGCTTTTTGAAAGAGCAAAAACTCACGCGGGGAAGGGACAGGATCTCGGCGGTGAGCGCGCCCTTCTCTTTGGGCGCGGGCGAGAAAATTTCCACCCCGCCGCGGGATAAAATTTCGCGCACTTCCGCCTCGTAATAGGCGCCGCTCCCCACGACCTCGATGCGAAGGACGCGGCTTTCGAGCACAAGCACCGAGGAGAGCGCAATGGCCGCGCCGACGAGGAGCCCCGCCGTTTTTACGCCCAAAGAGAGAAAGCGCTCCGCGCCGCGCGCGCGTACTTTTGTTACATTATAGCACGTACTGCGCAAAATTGCAAAAACTTTTTTGCGGTGTTTTCCCTCCACCGCGATGCGCACGCCGTTTTTTTGTGTTTTTTCCGCCGCGAGCACGGGAATATCTGCGGCGCGCAGTTTATCCACCACGCGCTCCACGCCCAAACCCTCGGCTTCAAACTCCACCCTGCGCATCGCTCGCCCCCGCTTCTTTTACGCCCCGCATCTTCTTCTGCGTTTTGTTTTTTCTTTGACGCATCTTTTGGTTTTCATTTCTCCTCATCTTCCCGCTCCACCTTCTGAATGTTGCCGAGGACGGTGATATCGCCCGCCGTGCACTTGCCGAGCGAAAGGCCGCTTCCCGTGATGCGGAGCCGCCCCTTTTTGCCCGCGAGCAAGATGTTCTCCGCGGAAAACTCCACGAGTTTTTTGACGTTCTGGAACACCCCGCCCCGCCCGTCCACCACAGTGTACTGCACACGCGAAATGGAGAGTTCCTCGACGGCGAGGAGGGTTGCGATCTCGCTGAAAAGCCTCATACCGTACTTATTGTATGCGGTTTTTTCCGCCTCCATTCCGCGGCAAAATCAGCCCCATATAAAAGTTTTTCCGCTTTCAAAGCTCCCTGCTGCGCCGCGCGCTGCCGCCGCCCTTGCGGCAGCCGCGCGCGTTGCAGCAGGGAGCTTTTTTTCGGACGGCGCACTCGCTTGTTCTCTTTTTCCTCTTCACAATGTAATGGTAGCACGAAATTTTCGCGTTTTCGGGGATATATGCCAAACTTTTTGAAAAAAGTGGAAAATTTTTTGTCCCTCCCCGCGCGCAAAGCGCGCGGGGAGGGGGATAAGATACGCTCACGCGCCGCCGCGGCTCTGAGAGCCGCGGCGGCGCGTTCGGTATGAGGAAACCCCTTCCGTCACCTGCGGTGACACCTCCCCCAACAGGGGGAGGCAAGATAAGTCGGACTGCGTTGTTCGGGATTCTTCACCCGCCGCCCTCCGCCCCGCCTCTTGTGGAGGCGGGGCGGAGGGCGGCGGGTTCAGAATGACGCGGGAAAACGGGCAGGGCAGAATGACGCGCTTACTCCGCAAGACGCGGGGAACATGCGCGCAGGCGACGGCTCAGAATGACGCGTTCCCTCACCCCACGCCGCTCTCCCGGGGAGGGTCAATAAGGTGGGTGATTATGTACACCTCATCACCCGCTACGCGGGAGCTTCTCCTCAAAGGAGAAGGCAAGCGCCCCACCCCCCTACCCCCCTCCCGAGGAGGGGGCGAGCATGGAAGGCTCCAGAGAGGGGCGGCGGATTAGTATTCCGCGATGCCCAAGATGTAGTCGGACTTCACATCGAGAAAGGCGCAGAGTTTGGCAAAGGTATCCAGCGCGGGAAATACGTCTTTCCGCATGTATTTGGAGACCGTCTGCGCCGAGACCCCGATGTGTTTTGCGATCTCCTTCTGCGGAATGCCGCTCGCGGCGACGCACTCCCTCATCCGCTGCTGGATTTGGTTGAGTTCCATTTCTTTTTCCCCCGGAAAAAATTTGTGAAAAAAATATCGCATAATGTGCGATATTTTGCTTGACAATCGTATATTATACGATTATAATATGATTAACTTCCGTCGAAAAAGGGCGGAAGCGAGGTAAATCGAATTAAAAAGACTTTTCCCCCTTATAAAAGTTATTACATCGGTTTACCGCGCCCCGTGGCTGTTGCCGCGGGACGTTTGCTTTTTGGAGGAGCGAAAAAGGCTCCCCCTCCCCCTGTGTCCCCCTCCCCGCGCGCAAAGCGCGCGGGGAGGGGGATATCACACTCATGCGCCACGGGAGGGGATAAGATACGCGCGATGAGAAAAGCATAAGATACACTCGCCGAGAGCCCGCCGCGCATTGCGCGGCGGGCTCTCGGTTCGGTATGAGGGGCGGGGCGGCGAACGTATGGGGGGAGGGAGATATATGTGCGGGACGGTATGAGGAGGGCCACTATCGCCCCTACGCGGGCACTTCCGCACAAGGCACGCCTACGGTGCCCCAACAGGGGGAGGCAAGACAAGTTGGACTTCGTTGTTCGGGATTCTTCGACACGCCGCCCGCGCCCTGTCCCACATGGGACAGGGCGCGGGCGGCGGCTCAGAATGACGCGGAAACTCACGGGCGGGGCAATGACGCGGAAACCCACGGGCGGGGCGACGACGGTGCCCGCGGCTGTTGCCGCGGGCACCTGCTCGAAATGACAATTTATAGTGGCGCGGGACGAAACGACACGTTAACAGGCGCGAAACACCCCCCTCACCGCCTTCGGCGGAACTCCCACTCAAGGGGGAGCCAAGATAAAGGAGGGGCAAGAGTTACGATTGCTTGTTGGTGAATTCCAAGATGTGGGCGGTGTTGCCGAAGACCACTAGTTGGTCGCCTTCCTCAAAGACGTAGTTGGCGTCCAGCGTGTAGATGACGGTGCCATCCGTCTTTTTCACCGTGAGAATGTTCATACCGTACTTGCCGCGCGGGTTGATATCCACGAGTTTCTTCTCCCGCCACTTCTTGGGCAGGGCGATTTCGAAGATGGAATACTCCGCGTCGAGGTCGATGAAGTTGATGATGTTATCCGAATTGAGCCTTACGGCGAGTTTTTCCGCGATATCCTTATCGGGATAGATGACCTCGTCCGCGCCCACGCGCATCAGGAATTTGCGCTGGATCTCCGTCGTTGCGCGCGAGATGACCCGCTTTGCGCCGAGATCCTTCAGATTGGACGTGATCTCGAGCGAGGACTGGAAGTCCTCCCCGATCGCCACGACGCACGCGTCGAAGGACGGGATATCCATGGAGCGGAGATTTTCGACGTGCATACAGTTTGCAATGAGCGCGTTGGTGTATTTGCTTGCGAGCGAGTTGATGACATCTTCAT
>CANRFK010000122.1 GCA_947629875.1 uncultured Clostridia bacterium | reverse complement strand
GCGGTTGCATTTGAGCCGACCGTAACTTGCTATCCTTATTTTATCATTTTTGATATGGATTTTGCAACCGTTTTCACGCAATTTGTGTAAAAGTAACCCCACATTTTCGGGTTTTGCCCCGCACACCTCTACTTCTCCGCCGCAGACGGCGCACGCGATGAGGTATGTGCCCGCCTCGATGCGGTCCTTGATGGGCAAATAATCCACGCCGCCCAGCGTTTTCACGCCGTCGATCTCGATGACATCCGTCCCCGCGCCGCGGACATGCGCCCCCATCGCATTGAGGAAATTTTGGAGATCTACGATCTCGGGCTCCTTCGCCGCGCCCTGTACGACCGTTCTTCCCTCCGCCTTCACCGAGGCGAGCATGATGTTCTCCGTTGCGCCGACGCTCGGGAAATCGATGGGGATCTCCGCGCCGCGCAGGCGTTCGCATTCGCAAAATATGTATCCGTCCCGTTCCGTGATATTGACGCCGAGACGCTTCAAGGCATTGAGGTGGATATCGATGGGCCGAAGCCCGATATCGCATCCCCCGGGATAGGCGATGACCGCGCGGCGAAAGCGGGTGAGCAGAGACCCGAGCATAAACACGGAGGAGCGCAACTCCTTCGTCAGCGCCGAAGAGATGCGGTGCGAACAGGCGTTGGCGCTGTCGATGGTGACGTCATCGCCGTGAAAGCATACCTCCGCGCCGAGCTCCCGCAGGATCTGTACCATACAGGAGACGTCTGCGATCGCAGGCGTTTCGCGGATGGTGACGCGTTGATCGGTCAGAATAGAAGCGGCAAGCAGAGGCAAGACGGAATTCTTTGCCGATTGCAGCCGCACCTCGCCAAAGAGCCGCTTCCCGCCCTCTATCATAAATTTATCCATTATGATTCTCCTTGTGTATTTCGGAAAATACGGAAAGGCCCGAAGGTCGGGCGTCCCGTATTTATTTGTATATCCTATGAATTTTCCCCTTTCCGTTGTGCCTCGATACCCCGTAGACGACCCCCATGGCCGCCATGGTGACGACGAGCGAGGTGTTCCCCGCGGAGATGAGCGGGAGCGGCAACCCCGTGGGCGGAATGCACCCGCTCACGACGAGCGCGTTGAGGGCGCTCTGCACCGCAAAGACGAGCATGATCCCCGAGACGAGCATATAGCCGTAAAAATTATCACAGCGGTTGGCGATGCGAAAACCCCTCCAAATCACAAACCCAATGACGGCAAAGAGCAATAAAACGCCGAAAAAGCCCGTCTCCTCGCCGATGACGGAGAGAATAAAATCGCTCTCGGAAAAGGGCAAGAAGCGGTACTTCTGGCGGGAACGGAATAGTCCCACGCCGAACAGGTTCCCGTTCCCGAGGGCATACAGCGATTGGATGAGCTGGTACCCCTCCTCCTTGGGCGACGCCCACGGATCCATAAAGGCGGAGAGCCGTTGCAGGCGGTACGGCTCCGCCAAAATGAGCGCGGGAACGGCGAACAGCACGGGGATGCAGATGGCGGCAAGCGACTTCCACGACGCGCCGCCCAAGAAGATCATGCCGATCATGACGGCGCCCACGCACATCGTAACGGACATGTTGGGTTCCAACATGATGAGAACACACACAGAGAGCCCCGCCCCGAGCACGGGCAGACCCCCCTTAAATCCCCGCATGCGCGCAGGATCTTTGGCGAAATATCCCGCCGTGAAGAGCACAAACCCGTACTTTGCGAGTTCGGAGGGCTGCACGGTGACGGGTCCCACCCCGATCCAGCGCGTCGCGCCGTAGTTGCTCCGCCCCACCCCGGGGATAAAGACGAGCGCCAGAAGGACGAGCGAGACGAGGAGCGCGGGCAGTCCCGCGCGGCGGAATTTTCCGTACGGGACAAAGGAGACGCCCACCATGGCGGCAAGCCCGAGGAGAAATCCCGCGAGTTGCTTTTTGAAGAAGTACATGGCGTCGCCGTACTGCACTTCGGCGTTATAACTGCTCGCGGAATACACGCAGACGACGCCGTACGCCGCGAGCAGAATGACGGCGAAAAGAAACAGAAGATCTCCCGCCGACGTCTCCCCTCTTTCCCCGATACGCCGCGCCTTACTCGATCTCTTCACGATCTCTCCCCGCGGCGGGCAGACGCGGCATCTCGTTTTCGCGCCCCGCCTCCTTGGCAAAGACCGTCATGAGCTCCGCAAAGCGGTTGCCGCGCTCTTCATAACTCGTGAAGGCGTCGAAACTCGCGGATGCGGGCGAGAGCAGCACGTTTTGCCCGCGCCGCGCCGTGAGATAGGCGACGCGCACCGCCATGTCGAAGGGACGGCACAGCGTGACCGAAGTATATCCGCGCGCAAGCGCCGCGTTCAGAATGCGGAATGCGTTCTCCCCGTAGATGACGGTATGTACAACGCCCGACGTCTTGATCGCATCGAACAGCGGTTCGTAAGTATAGCCCTTGTCCTTGCCGCCGACGAGGAGTACACTCTCGCCCCGCACGCTTCCGATCGCCTTGATGGCGGAATCCACATTGGTCGCCTTGGAATCGTCGATGAAGGTGACTCCGTTCAATTCCCCCACCTTTTCGAGGCGATGTTTGACCCCGCGGAAGGTCTTGAGCGCGGCGGCGATGGCGGCATTTCCCGCACCCATGAGCTTGGCGGCGGCGATGGCGGCGAGTGCATTGGCGCGGTTGTGGTCGCCGTCGAGGGGGAACTCGTCCGCGGACAAAATTCTCTCCCCGAAGAACCAGAACGCATCCTCCGAAAAGTACGCGCCCTCCACCTTCTCCTTCATGGAAAACCAAATTGTCGTCGCCTTGGTCTTTTCGTCGAACCCGCGCACGATGGGATCGTCGTAGTTGAGCACGGCAAATTCGCTCTCCGAAGAATTTTTCAGAATGCGGGACTTCAAGTAGATGTAATTTTCCATGTTGTAGTGGCGGTTGAGGTGATCCTCCGTCACATTGAGAATGACCGCGACGTGCGGACGGAGCGAATAGAGCGTTTCAAGTTGGAAGGAAGAAATTTCGGCAACGGCAATGCCGTCGTCGCCCAATTCTTTGAGGCAGGCGGTGATGGGTCTGCCCACATTGCCGCAGGCGATGGCGTTCTTGCCCGCCGCTTTCAAAATGCTCTCGAGCATGGTGACCGTCGTCGTCTTGCCGTTGGTGCCCGTCACAGCTACGACGGGGCAGCGGAGCGCAAGCGCGCCGAGTTCGGCCTCCCCCACGATGCGCTTCCCCGCCCGCTTGAACGAGACGGGCAGCGGATGGTCGACGGGGATCCCCGGCGAGAGCACGAGGATATCGCACAGCCGGGCGCGCTCCGAAAGCTCGTCCTTCCGCACGGGAATGCAGCCGAGCTTTGAAAGGCGTTCGACGGCGCTGCGGATGTTTTCGTCGTCCACGTCGTCATAGAGGTACACCTTGGCGCCCTGCGAGGCGAGGTATTCGCCCGCAGCGACCCCCGAACGGGAGAGCCCCGCGACGAGAAAAGTTTGTCTTGTAAACAGCATATCCCTCTCCTTCTCCCCGCAGGTTGTCCTGTCGGGGAATTAGGCAAACGGAATGAGAAGCGTCGCCCCCAAGACCAAAGTCAGCGCGGAATACACATAGGCGATCTTTGCCTCGGTGTACCCCTTCTCCTGAAAATGGTGATGGATGGGCGCCATCAAAAAGATCCGTCTGCCCGTTTTTTTATAGTATATTACCTGAAGGATGACGGATATGCTTGAAAG
>CANRFK010000121.1 GCA_947629875.1 uncultured Clostridia bacterium | reverse complement strand
AGCGCATCCCCGTCGATCAGGCGACGAGCACGGACATCTCTTCCTTCGTCAACAAGACGGGCCGCTACGCAAGGATGCTTCTGAGCCGTTTGGCGGCGGGGGAGCCCATCACCGAGAGCCAGATGCGCACGGCGGCCGCGCTCTATGAGATCAACTCTCAGCTCTACGGCGAACTCAACGAACTTGCGACCCACCTCGACGGCGGCGACTTCACCGACTTTATCAGCGGCAATTCGGGCGATATCTCGCAGCGTTTCGGCGAAATGGGCAAGATGACGCACGAAAAGAGCGAGGAAATTTTCGATGCTCCCTTCGCGGGACACGGCAACGTGGGCGAAAACCGCCTCGCCGCCCTTCCCGAGATCACCTCGTCGGAGGCGAAGGAGCGCGTCTCGGAGTACCTCGCCTCCTACCGTTTCACGACGGTGGACTACACGGGCGAGACGACCTCTCCCATGATGACCTCGTACAACTTCACGATGCGCGATGAAAACGGCGTGGAGTACTTCGCCGAGATCACCAAAAACGGTGGAAAACTCGCCTTCTTCGACGCCTACGAGGAGTGCACGGAGAAGAACTTCGACCTCGAAACGTGCGATAAACTTGCGCGGGAATTCCTCGCAGACCTCGGCATCGAGGACGTGGAGGCCGTGTGGCTCTCCGACGGCGGCATGGTGGCGAACATCACCTATGCGGCATATACGGACGGCGTGCGCGCCTATCCCGACCTCATCCGCGTAAGGGTGTGCGAATCCAAGGGCAGGGTGATGGGCGTCGACGCCCGCGGGTATCTCGTCAACCACCACGAGCGGACGTATGAAACCGAACTCACCGAGGAGGAGGCAAAGTCTCTTCTCGCCGCGGGGCTCGAAGTGACGGCAACGAACCGCGCGCTCATCCCCGTGCACGGGAGCGAGACCCTCTGCTACGAATTTGCCTGCAAGTACGGCGAGGACGAGTACCTCATCTATCTCGATGCGCAGTCGGGCGAAGAAGTCCAACTCTTCCGCGTGCGGCAGAGCGCGAGAGGCAGCTATCTCGAATAAGATGCCGAAGAAAAAGGACCTTACGGCAGATGTGAAAAGACGATCGAAAAACGGCGGGGATTTTCCCGCCGTTTTTTATCGTTTCTGCTTTGACATGCAAAGCCTTCTGCTCAATCCATGTAGGATTGAAAACTGTTTTCAAACTGCGTTTTGACGGCTTCCTTGAGGGCGGCGGTCACATCGAACGCGCCGCCGATTTTTTCCGTCTCTTTGGAATAATCCCCCCTTTCAAAGGCGAGATCATAGGCGGAGCGAAAACTTTTATAGTAATTGAGTTCTGCCGAGAAATAGGGATCGGGCTGGATGAACATGCTGTTATACGCCCGGATGATGCCCGAGATGGGCACCCCGTAAGCGTTATCGTCCAATGCCGCCCAGTTGTCGCATGGATACTTCCACGTCTTTTGATACTCCGCTTTGACCTCTTTCAAGGCGCGCTCTTCCGTCTCGCTTACGGGCTTGAAGTCCCGCATAAAGCCCGTGTTTTCTTCGACCTGTTTCAGATTGCTCATCCCGGAGAGGACAACGAGTACGCCCTCGCGCGAGGCGGAAAATCTTATGGCAAAACTCGCGGGGGAGGCTTGGGGGTCGACGCCTTTGAGGATATGCTCCGCACCCATTGGCACGCGGGCAAGCGCGCCGCCCTTGACGGGTTCCATGACGATGACTTGTTTTCCGTGTTTGCGGATGACTTCGTAGCACTTTTTCGACTGAATGAACGGCTCTTCCCAATCGTAGTAGTTCAATACGATCTGCACGGCGTCCACCTCGGGGTGTTCGGTTAGAATTTTGTCGAGGTGCTCCGCGTCGTCGTGGTAAGAGAAGGCGATGTGGCGGATCTTTCCCTCTTTTTTCCACTTCTTCATGTGGTCGAACAGGTGACAGGCGTTCACTTCCGCGGGATAGAGATAGCGGTTGAGGTTGTGTAAGAGATAGTAGTCAAAGTATTCCACGCCGCACTTTTCGAGTTGTTCGTTGAAAATCCCTTCCACTCTGTCCTCCGCGGGCATTTGGAAGGTGGGGAACTTGGATACGAGCAGGAAACTGTCCCGCGGGTGGCGCTTTACAAGGGCTTCGCGGATGGCCGTCTCGGACGCACCGTTGTGGTACACATAGGAAGTATCGAAGTAGGTAAATCCCCGTTCGAGAAAGAGGTCTACCATCTTCTTGAATTGCTCCATGTCGATGTCGGCGCCGTCCTCGCTTTTCAGCGGCAGGCGCATGAGCCCGAACCCCAATTTAAGGTGAAGAGAGTCGAACCCGCGCCGCTCCCGCGAGCCCTTTTCGGTGCTTTTCGCCTGCGTCGTCGTCGATTTACATCCAGTAAACCTTCCTCCTCCTCGGCACAAATCCCTCGAAAATTGCTCCGCGGGGGTGCGAAGCAGTTTTGGGCGAGCGGATTTTTGATTGGGCAAGGAGACGACCGCAGGGAATACAGAGACGTATTTCCAAGGGAGTCGACGTAGCACGGGCGGAAATCCGCCGTCCAAAACCGTCACGGGTTCGATTTCCTTCACCTTGATTTCACGCATAATTGTTTTCTCCTTATTTTGCATTTCCGCTTAAGTACGGTTTCATCATTGCGGGCAGAAACTTTGTGCAAAACGTTTTGGTGCGTTCCTCGAAACCGTACGCTCCGCCCGACATATCCCAGCAGAGCATTTCGCCGTAAATGACGTCCGTCAAGGCATCGGCGAGCGCGCCGACCGGCGTGTCCTCTTTGAGTTCGCCCCGTTCGACGCCCGTTTGTATCATTCCCTTCATGCAATCGTTGTCCATGCGGAGTTTTTCCCTGTCGTAGGGGTTTTCCACGAGGTCGGGGTCAACGGTATTGCGCACCCATTCCTGGCAGAGTTTCAAGCCGTCCCGTTCGATATGCCCCGAAAACGTCACCATATAAAATGCCAGCCGATCCATGAATGTCCCGTCGTAACGTTGCGCCTCCTCGTAGATCTCGCGGAACATATCGTGGCTGATCGCAAAAACCACGTCCTCCTTGCGCTTGAAATAGGTATAAAATGTTCCGTTTGCAACGCCGCACGCCCTTGTGATCTCCTCGACCGAGGTGTTGACAAGTCCCTTTTCGCGGATGATTTGTTTTGCCGTAATGAGCAGTTTCTTCCTCGTCTCCAAAGCGGCAAGTTTCCTGTTCGTCATTTTTT
Organism: uncultured Clostridia bacterium; assembly: GCA_947629875.1. Classification (GTDB taxonomy): domain Bacteria; phylum Bacillota; class Clostridia; order Christensenellales; family Borkfalkiaceae; genus Gallimonas. The sequence goes on along the minus strand of CANRFK010000121.1, from coordinate 516 downwards.
CCGGCATAAGTCCTCCGTTTTCCTGCGCGGTCCCCCGCAGCCGTTCGGCTTTCTCTTTGAGCGCCGCGTATGCCGCAGACGGTTCGTCGATCGAAAGAACTGTCTGCTCCATGGGGCAGAGCCCCGTCCCCTCACGATTGATAATGTTCGGCGTAAGCGTTTCGTATTCCGCGCATATTCCGTATTTTTTCAGTACGGCGAGGCCGCTTTCCGAGATCGCCTCGGCAAATACGCCCTTCACGCCCATGAGAGCGTACAAGAGGGCGGCGGCTTTGCCCACGATCCTGTCTGCGGCGCAAGCGCCGTGCAGGGCTTCCCCCTGCGCGATCCAATCCAAGAGCGGGCGGATGCCCCGCAATTTGCTCGTGAGGATACGGCCGTCCTTTTGCACGATGCACGTCAGATTTTCTTCTTTGAGCCGCGCGCCGAGAGAAGCAAGGCTCAATAGCAAAGATAAGTTCCGTATTTAGGGAGATTCTAATGAAAAGCGGCGATTTGGCGAATTTTTGCGGACGT
>CANRFK010000120.1 GCA_947629875.1 uncultured Clostridia bacterium | reverse complement strand
CGACGAGGTCGGCCTCGCCGAAGGGCGTCTTGAAGTTGCGCTCCAAAATTTTGTAGCCCCGCTTTTTCAGGTATTTTCCGACGGCGCGCTCGGCTTCCCGTCCCAAAACTTTGTTATGAAGGTCTTGCGATGGATCTCGCATATTCCGTGCTCCCGAATTGCCTCGATGTGTTCCCGCGTGCCGTAGCCCGCGTTGCGTTCAAACCCGTAAAACGGATAGTGTATTGCATATTTTGCCATGAGCGCATCCCTGTACACCTTGGCGAGAATGCTCGCCGCGCCGATGGATGCGACGAGGGCGTCCCCCTTGACGATGCTCCTCTGCGGCACCGAAATATCGAGGGTCATGTTGCCGTCGGTGAGAACGAAGTCTGGCGGAAGGGAGAGGCTCTCGACGGCGCGCTTCATGCCGAGGCGGGTCGCCTGCAAGATGTTGATCTTGTCGATGATCCCCTCGTCCACTTCGGCGATGGAATAGGCGCGGGCAACCTCCTTGATCTGCTCCGCAAGGGCTTCCCGCTTCTTGGCGGATAGCTTCTTGCTATCGTCAATGCCCACGATGCGGCGCTCCTCTCCCAAGGGGAGAATGACGGCGGCGCAGACGACGGGCCCCGCCAAGGGACCCCGCCCCACCTCGTCGACACCCGCAACGGCCATATAGCCGCGGGCGAGATATTCCCGCTCAATCGTAAGTTTGTCCATGTTAAATAAGGTGTGCGGCGGAGAGGTCTTCCGCGCTGTCCAAACAAATTTTGCCGAGTTTGCCCTTGCGCAGATCGTCCACGAGGGCTCGCTCGCCGCGCTCGTAGTCGTATTCGCCGCCGCGGAGCACAAACCCCCGCCGCGCGCAGAGCGCTTGGAGCATTGCAAGGGGCTCCCCCTCTTCGATGCCGTACCGCTCTTTTAGGGACATGGGGTAGGTTTTTTGCAGTTCTTCGAGAAGGGCAAGGGCGATTTCATCGAAGCGGAGAATGTCGTCGTTGAGGCACCCGAGGTAGGCGAGCCGCCGCGCGAAGGTCTGGTTTTCGCAGGAGGGGGGCATGACGCCGGGGGTATCGAGGAGCTCGAACGCGCCGCACTTCACCCACTGCCCCGCGCGGGTGACGCCCGCTTTGTCGCCGACGGCCGCCTTTTTCCCGCCCGCGAGCAAGTTGATGAGCGTTGACTTTCCCGTGTTGGGAATGCCCGCCACGAGGAAGCGGATGGGGCGCGTGGTGCCCTTTTCCCGATAGCGGTTTGCCTTTTCCGCGGAAATTTGCGCCATCGCCTCCCGCAGCGGGCGCAAATAATTCGGCGCGTTGGCCGCGATCTTCACCGCCGCCTTGCCGCCCTCCTTCATGCGGGAACAAAGCCTGTCCGCACCGCCGTCCGCGAGATCGCCCTTATTGAGGACGAATAAAACGGGCTTGCCCGCCGCGAGCGTTTCGAGGCGGGGGTTGTAGGAAGAGGCGGGCGCGCGCGCGTCGAGGATATAGACGACGGCGTCGCACAGCGATAGATTTTCCCCCATCATGCGCACGGCCTTGGCCATGTGCCCGGGGTACCACTGGATAATATTCACGAATTTTCTCCTCCGCTACGCTACGGATAAAATTCCGTGAGGGGTTAAGTTTTGCGTCCCTCAACAATTCGCCCACGGATAATTCGTCCTCAAAGTCATTAAGCCGCAAGTATGCGGCAAATTGGGTCGCCCTACTTCGCCTTACGGCTCGTGCCGCGCTTGGATTGTAGTAGTGCGCGCGGGGCGGCGGAAGTGAATTCCGCCTAAGGCACATAATTTACAGTAGCCCCTCCCCCTTTATCCCCCTCCACGCAAGGGAAGGGGATAAAAAATAATGTTACTTCAACAAATCGGGGCGCATCTTTTGGGTGAGTTCCAGTGATTTTTCCCGACGCCACCTGTCGATCTCGGCGTGGTTGCCGCTGCGCAAGACCTCGGGCACCGTCAGCCCTCTGTACTCCACGGGGCGGGTGTACTGCGGATATTCGAGCAAATTCTCCGAAAAGCTCTCCTGCACCAAACTCTCGGGCGACAGCACGCCGTCCAAATAGCGCGAAACGCAGTCCACGAGCACCATGGCGGGCAGTTCGCCGCCCGTCAAGACGTAGTCGCCGATGGAGAGTTCCTCATCGATGAAGAGGTCGATGGCGCGCTGGTCCACTCCCTCGTAGTGGCCGCAGAGGAGCACGAGATCTTCCCCCTCGGCAAGCGTAATGACCTTCTCCTGCGTGAGCTTTTTTCCCTTGGGGGAGAGGTAGATGCGCCGCGCGCGGTGGTCGGGGTCGCACGCCTCGATGGCGCTTCCGATGGGCTGCGCCATCATCACCATGCCCGCGCCGCCGCCGAAGGGGTAATCGTCGCACTTCAGGTGTTTATCCTCGGTGTACGCGCGGATATCCACGACATTCAGTTGGAATTTGCCCTCCTTCTTCGCCCTGCCCACGATGCTCTCGTCGAGCGCCGCGAACATCTCGGGAAAGAGGGTGAGGATCGTGATCTTCATTCGAGCACCGCAACTTCCCTATACCGTTTCTCGTCCACGACGATTTTGCCGCCCTCGACGTCCACCTCAACGGTCAGCCCCTTGACGAGGGGGAACATGACTTCCTTTTCGCCCGTATCGATGGTGTAAATATCCGTCGCCGCCTGCCGGATATCCTTCAAAACGCCCAAACGCTGTCCGTTTTGGGTGAAAACTTCGCTCCCGAGAAGGTCTGCAATGTAGTAACTCCCCGCGGGAAGTTCGGGCGCCTCGTCGCGGGGGACGGTCACCTTTTTGCCGCGGAGAAGTTCGGCAGCGTTGCGGTCGGGCACGCCGCGAAGCGAGGCGAACACGCACCCGTCGCCCACGCGCATGCGGAGCACCCTGTACTCCTCGCCGTCCAAAAAGATGCGCTTGAACGCCAAGAGATCTTCCGCCGTATCGGTGAACGGCTTGATCTTCACTTCGCCGCGGATGCCCTGCGGCTTCAACACTTCGCCGATCGTAAGTTCCTTCTTCATTCCCGTGCAAAGAGCGCGTCCGCTGCGCGGCGGATGTTTGCCTGCGTGCGCGCCTTGTCCTCCTCGCTCTTGATGACGGCGATGTTCTCGACGCCGCGGTATTTTTCGAACACTTCAAAGAACTTATTCCGGATCTTCATCTGCTTTTCGAGGGTCTCGTAGCGCTCCGTCTCGCCGCGGCGGCCGACGCGCTTCATGCTCTCCTCGGGGGTGACATCGAGAAAGACGACGAGGTCGGGGCGCAAAAGTTCCATGGCGGGGCGGTTGAGTTCTTCCACCCACTCGAGGGGGACAAACCCGCCGTTGTAGGCGAGCGACGAAAAATAATAGCGGTCGCAGAGCACGGTGTAGCCCGCTTCGAGTTTTTTGAGCATACCGTACTCGGGGTTTTGGATATGGTCGAGCCTGTCCGCGGCGAAGAGCGCGGCGATGGCGTGCTCGCTCGTCTCGATGCGCCTGCCCATGCAGTCATGGAGGAGCGCGCCGAAGGGAGAATTGGTGGGCTCGTGCGTGGAGTAGACGGGGACGCCCTTTTCCGTGAGGTATTCGCCGAGCAGCCGCATCTGCGTGGACTTGCCGCTGCCGTCCGTTCCCTCGAATACGATGAATTTTCCTCTTGTAGCCATACCTTTATTATAGCAAACCCGCGCGCGGTTGTCAATGCGGAAAAATAAGAAAGGCCTCCCTTTTTCGGGGAAGCCCGCCCTCCCGTTTTTTCGGGAAGGGGCG
>CANRFK010000119.1 GCA_947629875.1 uncultured Clostridia bacterium | reverse complement strand
CGGCGCACGAGGACGCGGGAGCCCACCTTGACATCCTTGCGGGTGAGATCGCCGAAGTTGTTGAGGGTGGCGCGGCGGACGGTTGCGCCTGCGAGTTCGACGGGCTCAATTTCGGCGAGGGGCGTGAGCTTGCCCGTGCGCCCGACCTGCCAAAAGACGTTTTTGACGGTGCTCTCCACCTCCTCCGCCTCGAACTTGTAGGCGATCGCCCAGCGGGGGAATTTATCGGTGTAGCCCATGGCGGCGCGCACCCGTTCGCCGTTCGCCTTGACGACGGCGCCGTCGGTGAGGACGTCGATCTTCTTGCGCTCCGCCTCGATATAATCGATGGCGTCCTGCACCTCCTCCGCCGTTCTGCACAGGCGGAAGAAGGGATAGGTCTTGAAGCCCTCCCTCTTCAAAAACTCCATCGCCTCGACCTGCGTTCTGACGGGGTTCTCGCTCATGTAGTTGACGTCGTAGAAGAGGATCTCCACGTTCCGCTTGGCCGTCTCCGCGGGGTCGAGGTTGCGGATGGCTCCCGCCGCCGCGTTGCGGGCGTTTTTGAGCTCTTCGCCGGGGTGCGCCGCGTTGTATTTTTCGAGGACGGAGAGGCGCATGATGGCCTCGCCGCGCACTTCAAGCGTGCCCGTATAGGAGATTTTGAGGGGAAAACTGCGGACGGTGAGCGCCTGTGCCGTGACATCCTCCCCCTCCACGCCGTTGCCGCGGGTGGCGGCGCGCACGAACACGCCGTTTTCGTAGGTGAGACAGACAGTGAGCCCATCGTACTTGTATTCGACGGTGAACGCCGCCCCCGGGTCGGCCTTGTAGACGCGGGTGAAGAAGGCACCGAGTTCATCCGCCGAGACCGCCTTATCGAGGGAATAGAGGCGGGCGATGTGGGTGTGGCGTTCGAAGCCCTTGACGGGCTCGCCGCCCACGCGGCGGGTGGGAGAATCGGGGTAGACTTCCCCGCTTTCGCGCTCGAGCTCCCGAAGTTCATCGTAGAGCCTATCGTACTCCCTGTCGGGGACGCTGGGGTCATCGAGGACGTAGTACTCGTACGCCCACCTGTTGAGGATATCGGTTAGTTCTCGCTGTCTGTTCATATTTACTCCAAAATTTCCAGCGGGGCGAGCGCCGCCGCCAAGTCCTTATTGCCCGCCGCCGCAAAGTGCACGGTGACGATGAGATTATCCGCCGCCCCGCGCATGGCGATGACTTCCCCCTCGCCGAAGCGCGCGTGGCGTACCTTTGTGCCCACCGCAAAGCGGGAGGTATCCTTTTTGGGCGCCTGCTGCTGCGTGGGTGCGAGGTACGGGCTGCGGGCGGGCGGTTTGCCCGTGCCGAATGTGGGGAAGTGCTCTTGTTCCGACGCGCTCCCCACTCTGCGGGGCGCCGAATTGCCGAAGCCGAAACCGCGGGAGGCGCGCCCGTAGCCGCCGTAGCCCGCGTTGCCGCCGAAATCTCCCCCGTAGCGGGGGTATGCGCGCTGTTCGGGGATATCGAGAACGCCTTTGAGCTCCTCCACAAAGCGGGAGCGCATGGTGGGCTCGCGCTTGCCGTAGAGGTAGCGGCTCCGCGAGCGGGTGAGATACAGCCGACGTTGGGCGCGCGTGATGGCGACGTACATGAGGCGGCGCTCCTCCTCCATCGCCGACGTATCCCCCACGGCGCGCGGCGTGGGCATGATGTTCTCCTCGAGCCCGATGAGGAACACGGTGGGAAATTCCAGACCCTTGACGGCGTGGATGGTGGCGAGGGTCACATAGTTGCCATCGTCCATCTCGTCGGTATCCGAATAGAGGGTGATCTGTTGGAGGTAGTCGGAGAGGGTCGCGCCTTCGTTCATGCGCACAAACTCGGTGACGGAATTCAAAAATTCCTCGATGTTGGCGCGCTTGGTGACGCTCTCATCCGAACGGTCGGCGTACTGCTCCATCATGCCCGACGTTGCGATGAGATGCTCGGTGAGCTTATCCACCTCCATCTCCTGCGAGAGGATGATGAGCTCCTTGATGTATGCGCCGAAGGATTTGAGCTTTTCCTTGGCCGCGGCGGCGAGCGGAAGTTCGTCCGCGGAGAGCACGGCGTCGTAGAGAGAGACGTCCTCCGCGTCGGCAAAATCCGACAATGTTTGCACCGTTTTATCGCCGATGCCCCGCCTCGGCACGTTGATGACGCGGCGGAGGGCTTCGCTATCGAAGGGGTTTGCGATGAGGCGCAGGTACGCCAAAATATCCTTGATCTCCTTGCGCTCGTAGAACTTGAAGCCGCCGAACACCTTGTAGGGGATATCGAGACCGGTAAATTCCTGCTCGAAGGAGCGGGTGAGGGCGTTGATGCGCATGAGAATGGCGAAATCCGAATACTTGGCGCCGCGCGAGACGGCCTCGGCGATGAGACGGGCGCAGTAGAGAGCCTCCCCCGCCTCCTCGTCGGCCTCGTAGTAGACGGGCGCATCGCCCTTGGGGGCGTCCGTCCAGAGCTCCTTTCCGCGGCGGAAATTGTTGTGCGAAATGGAGGCGTTGGCAAGCGCCAGAATACTGCCCGTGGAGCGGTAGTTGCGCTGCAATTTGTACAGCTTCATATTGGGGAAGCTGCGCTCGAAGTGCAGGATGTTCTCGATCTCCGCGCCCCGCCAGCCGTAGATGGACTGGTCGTCGTCGCCCACGACGAAGAGGTTGCCGTGGTGCGAAGCGAGCAGTTTGATGATGTCGAACTGCACGGCGTTGGTATCCTGAAACTCATCGACGTGGATGTAGCGGAACTTGTCCGAGAGATAGGCGCGGGCTTCCTCGTCCTCGGAAAGAAGGGCGCGCGCCTCGGTCAAGAGGTCGTCGAAATCGAGGGCGTTGTAGGCTTTGAGGTGGGCATTGTAGCGCTCGTAGACCTTGACGGCCTCCTGAACTCCCCGCTCGTAGCGGTAGGTTGCGAGGTACGCCGCGGGAGAGAGCCCCAGCATCTTGGCGTTGGAGATGTGGAAGCGCGCCGCCTTCAGAATGCCGTCCTCATCAAAGCCGAGCTCTTTGCACGCCTGCTTGATGACGGCGTTTCGCTCCTGCTCCGAATAGATGGAGAAATTATCGCGGATGCCGCGCTTTTCGGCATACATGCGGAGAATGCGGACGCACATCGAGTGGATGGTGCACACCCACATGTTGCCAACGTCGGTCTCGCGCTCCAACCGTTCGCGCATCTCGCTTGCAGCCTTGTTGGTGAACGTGATGGCGAGGATGCTCCCCGCGGATACGCCCTTCTCCAAAAGATAGGCGACGCGGGCGGTGAGAACGCGCGTCTTGCCGCTCCCCGCGCCCGCGAGCACGAGAACCGCGCCCTCGGTATCGAGGACGGGCCTAACTTGTTCTTCGTTGAGGTCTTGAAGGATCATTACCCCTTTATTATACCATAAACCGCCGCGCGCTTCAATTGTTTATGACACAAAATTTTTTCAGTTTTTTCTGCCCTTGATCTCGAACTCGTATTCCCGCTTGAACCGCTCCAAGGCGCGAAGGTATTTTTCGGACAATTCCAAATTGTAACGCTGCTGTTCGGCGTAGGAGAGCGTTTTATAGTACGCCTTGTCGGTGAGGCGACCGATGGCATCGGACACCTCGCCCTCGGTGAGGAGAAGCTCTTTTACTTTGAGGTAGAACTCGTCGGGGGAGTCGCCCTTGATGCGGCCTTCCACCTTCTCCTGAAAGTAGCGCTCCATCTTGCTCTCGTTGATGCCCTGCTCGCGCGCGTGGGTGCGCTCGCTCTG
>CANRFK010000118.1 GCA_947629875.1 uncultured Clostridia bacterium | reverse complement strand
GCGCCAATGGGGCGCCCCGAGCCCCGTGAAGGCGGGCACGAAGTAGACGCCGCCCGTATCTTCCACCGAGCGCGCCACCTGCTCGCTCTCCGAAGCCGTTGTGATGAGCCCCACGCCGTCGCGCAGCCACTGGACACTGCTGCCCGCGTTGAATACGCTCCCCTCGAGGGCGTAGCGCACCCTTCCCCCCGCCGCGTAGCCGACGGTGGTGAGAAGCCCGCCCGCCGAAGCGACGCACGTCTCGCCCGTGTTGAAGAGCAGGAAGAGCCCCGTGCCGTAGGTCGCCTTGGCATCGCCCGCGCCGAGCGCGGCCTGCCCCACGAGCGCCGCCTGCTGATCGCCCGCGACGCCCGCGACGGGCACCTTTCTTCCACCCAAGTCGGCATAGCCGAAGCGGGCGTCCGAGGGAAGCGCCTCGGGCAAGACCTCTCTGGGGACACCGAAAAAGCGCAGGAGCTCTTCATCCCATTGAAGGGTGTGGATGTTGAAGAGCATGGTGCGCGAGGCGTTGGTGTAGTCGGTCATAAACTTGCCCGTGAGGCGGAAGATGAGGTAGCTATCCACCGTGCCGACGCAGAGCTTGCCCGCGCGGAGGGTGCGGTTTGGCTCCTCCAAATTCTCGAAGTTCCACTTGATCTTGCTCGCCGAGAAGTAGGCGTCCGTGAGAAGCCCCGTGCGGCGGGCGATCTCCGCTTTCATTTCTTTGGGGAGATTTTCGCAGAACTCGCTCGTGCGGCGGCACTGCCAGACGATGGCGGGACAGACGGGTTCGCCCGTCGTTTTATCCCACATGACGACGGTCTCGCGCTGGTTGGCGACGCCGATGCCGACGATGTTCTCCGCGCCCGCGTAGCGCACGCAGTTGTTGAGGCAGTACATCGCCTTGAACCAAATTTCGCCCGCGTCCTGCTCCACCCAACCGGGGCGGGGAAAGCTCTGCCCCACCTCCTGCTGGGCGCCGTGCACGAACACGCCCGCTTCCGCATCGTAGAGATAGGCGCGAACGCTCGTGGTGCCTGCATCCAATGCAATGACGTACTTCATTTGTTCCCCCTTTACAAAAAATCCCCCGGGGGAGGGATTCAGATAAATTTGAGAATGTTGCTGTAAATTTCCGTATCCTCGGGCAGGAAGGTGTTGAAGATGACCTTCAGCTTGCTCTCGGGGTTGCGCATCTTCCAATTGACGACGGCGCCCGTGGCGATCTCCGCCGCCGCCGCGCGGGGAAAGTTGAACACGCCCGTGGAGATACAGCAGAAGGCGATGCTTTTTAGCCCCGCCTCCTCGGCAAGATTGAGGCAGGAGGTGTAGCAGGAGCGGAGCTGGGCTCTGTCCTCCTCCTCGAGCCCCCTTCCCACCATGGGCCCCACGGTGTGGAGAACGTACTTGCTCGGTAGGTTGTAGGCGCGGGTGATTTTGGCTTCGCCGCAGTCCTCCTCCTGCCGCTGTGCCGCGATGAGTTTGGCGCAGTCGTCCCGAAGCTGCATTCCCGCAAAGGAGTGGATGACGTTATCGATGCAGTTGTGCCCGGGGAGAAAACAGCCGAGGAGTGACTTGTTGGCGGCGTTGACGATGCCGTCCGCATCGATGCGGGCGATATCGCCCTGCCAGAGCGAGATGCCGTACTTGATCTCGGGGATGTCCGCTGCGGAGACGATGCCGCGCTCGACGGTCTCCGTCCAGAACAGCCTATCCTGCAGGGCGAGGATCTCGGCGGGCACGGGTACCGCGGCGCGCCTGTTCATGTAGCCGCGCACGAGCTCGCGCTTCTTCCCGTAGGTCGCGTTGAACGCCGCGATGAGCCCCTGCTCCTTCAAGAGGAATTTGAGGAGGGCGTCGCACGCCTCCCCCTTCTCCTCCGCCGCAAGGAGCGCGGGGCGGGGATAGGGCGAAAGGTCGATGACCTTTTTCGTCTGCTCAAAGGAAAGACCCATTATCGTTGCTCCCTGTTGCGGTTGATGAGGCACCCCGCAAGGAGAATGGCGCGCTCCTTATCGGTGAGTTCGCCGAGGGTGAGGACGACGTCGCGCTGTTTTCCCTTGGAGATGTGCTTGGCGACGACGCGGGTCTCTCCCCGCCTCACGGCGTCGGCGATGCCCTCGATGTAGAGATAGTCGCCCACTTTGAAGTCGGGCTTTTCGCAGGTGAAGGGCAGCATGCCCCAGTTGATGAGGTTGGAGCGGTAGCGCTTGGTGGCGTACTCCCTGCAAATGTTGGCAATGCCGCCGAGGACGCGCTGGCAGGATGCCGCCTGTTCGCGCGCGGAGCCGTCGCCGGGACGCTCGGAGACCACCGCACTGCCGAGAATGGTCTTTTCGGCGGGGACAAAGCCTTGAAGTTCTTCGAGGACTGCCGCGGGAAGTTTGCCCGTCTCGCGGCGTTCCGCCTCCCATGCGCGGACTTCCTTCGCCCGCGAAACGTAGCCCGCATCCTTGCGGGAGAGCGCGAACGAGGCGAGTTTTTCGGGGTTGGAACGGTAGGACGAAGTCTCGCCCGAGGGGATGAGTTCGTCCGTTGTGGTGACGGGATCGGTGAGGCGGGAGACCACCTTGATGAGAAGATCGTCGCCGAGGGAAATCTGCTCGGGCCAATCGGCGATGTTGGGGCCGTAGACGAGTTCGACGTCCTTCTGCGGCTTGCCCGCGCCGTGATAGACACGGTTTTTATACACCGTGCCGTCGAATTTGTATTTTTTTAGGCGTTTGGCCTCATAGTCGAGAGCGGAGGTTAAAACGCCGCCGTTTGCCGCCGTCGCCGCGATGGAGCGGGCATCCATGAGGGCGACCGCCGCGAGTTGCCCGTCGCCCGGCTTGCTCCCCTCGCGGTTCTCGAAGTTGCGCGTGGTGTGGCGGATGGAGAGGCCGCCGTTTGCGGGCACGTCGCCCGCGCCGAAGCACGGGCCGCAGAACGCCGTCTTGACGACGGCTCCCGCATCGGTGAGCGCGGTGAGGTAGCCGTTCTCCATGAGGCCGCGATAGATGGGCTGGGAGGCGGGATAGACGGAGAGCGAGAAGGCGCCGTCGCCCGTGGACTTGCCGCGGAGGATCTCCGCCGCCTCGGCGAGGTTCTCATAACTGCCGCCCGCGCAGCCCGCGATGATGGCCTGCGAGACGTGCACTTTGCCGTCCTTTATTTTATCCGTGAGCGTGAAGGCGGGGTCGAGTTTTCTCCCCTCCGCCTGCACTTTTTCGAGATATGGGGTGGGGTTTTCGAGAAATTCGCGGAGCGGAATTGCGTTCGACGGGTGAAACGGGAGCGCGATCATGGGCTCCACGCGCGTAAGGTCGACGGTCACCGCCGCATCGTAATAGGCGGGGCGGACGGGGTGCAATTCTTGGAAGTCCCCCTCCCTGCCGTGCTCCCTGTAATAGGCGCGCGTCTTGCCGTCCGTCTCCCAGATGGACGAGAGGCAGGCGGTCTCCGTCGTCATGACGTCGATGCCGTTGCGGAAGTCCATGGAAAGATGGGCGATGCCGGGGCCGATAAATTCCAAAATTTTGTTCTTGACGAAGCCCTTGGGGAAGGTCAACCGAATGATGGCGAGGGCGACGTCCTGCGGGCCGACGCCGCGGCGCGGCTTGCCTTTGAGGTAGACGGCGACCACCTCGGGGTTCTTGATATCGTAGGTCTGCCCGAGGAGCTGCTTTACGATCTCGGGGCCGCCTTCCCCCACGGCAAGGGTGCCGAGCGCCCCGTAGCGGGTGTGGGAATCGGAGCCGAGGATCATCGCGCCGCCCTTGGCGCCGCACTCGCGCATGTATTGGTGGATGACGGCGAGATGGGCGGGA
>CANRFK010000117.1 GCA_947629875.1 uncultured Clostridia bacterium | reverse complement strand
TTGCTCACGAACTACGCCGACGAGGTGAACGAAGGGCTGAAGGGGGCGTATGAGTATATGGTGGAGAAGATATGGCCAAATAAAATAAATAATTTTGATGACAAGAAATTTTCCGAAACAAGATGGGATTTTACAGCGGATGAGCACAGTAATATCACAAAAATCAATCACTTGGGAAAATATGATAATCGCATTATCTCGACAGTTTCTATAAATTTGCGCGCTCCTATTCAAATTGATGATTTAACAAACCGAAATATTATAACAATATTTGGAGAAGCAGTAGATAAAAATGTAGCGACATATCAATATGATTTGATTTTTAATTATGACGATGAAGGTCAAACCAAATACCCCGGATTGGCGGAAGCGGTGTTTGAGGCGGAAGGGCTCAACGAGGAAGGCGCGGAGTATTATATTTCGTCGTCTTGGGGAGGAAGTGAGAATGCGACGCTCGGGCATTACCGCAATACAGATATCTTACGGGTCACAGCAACAGGGGTTCAGAAAATCACTGTTAAAATTAGCGATGATGCGGCTCTCATTGAAAATGTGCGGAACGGGAAATATCAAGCAAGCAAAATAAATTTCTACCCCCTCGGGGGACACAGCATCGCCGCGCGAGATTATGCGCAGGAAGAGGAATGATGAGGGTTTGATTTGAGCCCCGCCGACGCGTCGCGTCGGCGGGGCTGTGTTTTTGTTGGAGTGTTGAGGGCGTACCCCCTCCCCTACCCCTCCCCCTTACGCAGGGGGAGGGCAAGAAAGAGCAGAGCGTCGGCGGGGCTTTCGGATTGCGAAGGGAAGATACACTCGCCTGCGCCGCGCCCTTTGGGCGCGGCGCAGGCTCGGTATGAGGGTCGGACTTCGCCCATCGGGATTCTTACTTCGCCTACGGCTACTGCGCGGCTGTGCCGCTTGTGCCGCCCTTGGTCGAAAATAGTGCGGGCGGGACGGGGGGGCTACGCCCCCACTCAGAATGACGCGGAAATAACACGGGGGGCAAGAAATAAGGTGAGATGTCTCCACTTCGGTCGACATGACATTATTTTGCGCCACACGACATTATTTTCCGCTACATGATATTATCCTGCGCAAGCTGATTTTGACAGCGTTTTAGCGTTTTTGGAGGGTAAGGGTGACTTTGTCACCGTTGATATCCAAGGGTTTGGCGTAGCCCTCCGCCGTGCCCTCCTTGACTTCGACGGCGAGGACGCCCTGCGCAAACGCGCCCTTTTGGAGCATCCGCTTCGCCCTGCCCTCGGCGGTGTAGTAGACGGCGATGCGGTCGGTGACTTCAAAACCCGCCTCCTTGCGCATCGTCTGAATCTTGGAGACGAGTTCGCGCTCGCAGCCTTCATCGAGAAGTTCCTCGGTAAGACGGGTATCGAGGGCGACGGTGACGCCGCCGTCCTGCGCCGCGGCATAGCCCTCCGCAGACGAGGTGAAAATTTGAAGATCCTCCTCGGTGAGGGTGACTTCGCCGTCCAAATCGACGGTGAACGTGCCGCCGCCCTTGACCGCCGCGACGACAGCGCCCGCGTTGCAGGTGTTCAAAAATTCGGTGATGCGTTTGAGTTTCTTGCCGTACTTGGGTCCGAGGGTGCGCAGTTGCGGCTTCAACGTGTACTTCACAAGGCTCTCGCCGCCCGAGACGAAAGTCATCTTCTTGACGTTGAGCTCATCGAGGACGACCGCCTCCAATTCGCCCGCGATCTGAAGCGGCCTCTCGCTTGCGACGAGCATTTCGGCGAGGGGCTGCCTGTTCTTGACAGAGCCCGCGTTGCGCGCGCTTCTGCCGAGTTCGACGACTTTGAGGACGTCCTCCATGCCCGCTTCGAGCGCGGCATCGATGTAGCTCTCCTCGGCGGCGGGGAAGGCGCAGAGGTGCACCGAGGCGGGCGCTTCGGGGAAGAACGCGGGGACGAGATTTTGATAGATCATCTCCGCCATGAAGGGCGTGTACGGCGCGAGCAGTTTGGCAAGAGTGACGAGCACGTGCCAAAGCGTGGTGTAAGCCGCCGCCTTGTCCTCCGTCATCCCGCTCCCCCAATAGCGGTCGCGGCCGCGGCGGACGTACCAGTTGGAGAGTTCGTCGGAGAAGTCCTGAATGGCGCGGGCGCTATCCGTGATGTTGTACGCGGCGAGTTTTTCATCCACGTCCTTCACGAGGGTGTTGAGCCGCGAGAGCGCCCACTTATCCATGAGCGAAAGTTTGCACTTCTTCAAATCGTATTTCGAGGGGTCGTACCCATCGATCTCGGCGTACAGCGTGAAGAAGGCGTAGGTGTTCCACAGCGTGCCCTGAAACTTGCGCTGCACCTCGGAGACGGCCTCCTCGCTGAACCGCGAGGGGATCCACGGCGCGCTGCCCGTGTAGAAATACCACCGAACGGCGTCCGCGCCCTGTTTTTCAAGAACCGTCCACGGGTCGACGACGTTGCCCTTGTGCTTCGACATTTTGATGCCGTTCTTATCGGCGACGAGCCCCAAACTGATGCAGTTCTTGAAGGGCGACCTGCCGAAGAGAATGGTGGAGATGACGAGGAGCACGTAGAACCAGCCGCGCGTCTGGTCGATGGCCTCCGAGATGAAGTCGGCGGGGAAGGTCTCCTCGAAGAGATCTTTGTTTTCGAAGGGATAGTGGTACTGCGCAAAGGGCATGGAGCCCGAATCGAACCAGCAGTCGATGACCTCGGGCGTGCGGGACATCTTGCCCCCGCACTTTTTACAGGTGCAGTGCAGCCGATCGACGTACGGGCGGTGCAGTTCGATATTTTCGGGCGCGCCCGTCTTTTCATGCAGCTCTTTTCTTGACCCCATTACCTCAATTTCGCCGCAGTCGGGGCACACCCACACGGGGAGCGGCGTGCCCCAATAGCGGTCGCGCGAGAGCCCCCAATCGATGACGTTTTCGAGGAAGTTGCCCATCCTCCCCTCTTTGATGGTCTCGGGCATCCAATTGACCGAGCGGTTGGAGGCGATGAGCGCCTCCTTCACCTTGGTGACCTCGATGAACCAGCTCGAGCGGGCGTAATAGAGGAGCGGCGTATCGCACCGCCAACAGTGGGGATAGCTGTGCTCGAAGAGCAGTTTTTTGAAGAGGCGCCCCTTCTCCTCGAGCATATCCATGATGACTTTATCGGCCTTCTTTGCGAAGAGACCGTTGAGTTCGGGGCAGCGCTCGTCGAAACAGCCCCTCTCATTGACAAGCTGGACGACGGGAAGGCCGTAGCGTTTGCCCACCTTGTAGTCGTCCTCGCCGAATGCGGGGGCGATGTGCACGACGCCCGTGCCCTCCGTGAGGGTGACGTAACTATCGCAGACGACGTAGTAAGCCTTCTCCTTGAACGTGCCCTTTGCCCAACCGAAGAGGGGCTCGTACTCGGTGCCCTCGTACTCTTTTCCCTTGCGGCGGGAGAGGACTTTGTACTCCTCGAAGAACTTGGGGGCGAGCGCCTCGGCGAGGATGTAGCGGGCGCCGTCCGCCTCTACCTCGACATAGTCCTCCTCGGGATTCATGCAGAGCGCGACGTTGGAGGGAAGCGTCCACGGCGTGGTCGTCCATGCCAAAATGTACGTATTTTCCGACCCCATTACCGCAAAACGGGCGATGACGGAGGTCTCCTTGACATCCTTGTAGCCCTGTGCAACCTCATGCGAGGAGAGCGCCGTTCCGCACCGCGGGCAGTAGGGCACGATCTTATGTCCCTTATAGAGAAGCCCCTTCTTGTGCATCTCCTTGAGCGCCCACCACACCGACTCGATGTAGTCGTCGTGGTACGTGACGTAGGGGTGTTCCATATCCACCCAATAGCC